>JAFEGQ010000009.1 GCA_018239785.1 Verrucomicrobiota bacterium | reverse complement strand
TTACCCTTTTCGAGCGTTTGCCAGGACTGCTTCGAGGTGATCTCTCTTTGGCAAGTGACGAAGTGCAACTTCTCGTTTTAGGAGCTGTGGGGATCTCTGCGGCTCTGGTTGGGGTCTTTTTAGTCTTGCGGGGCTTAAGCATGTTGGCCAATTCGCTCTCCCATACGATCTTGCTTGGGATCGTGGCAGCTTTTTTTTGGGGGAGTCAAACGATGGGGGAGCTCAATCTTCCCTTGCTCCTGTTGGCTGCTATTATCACGGGGTTATTAACGGCGTTTTTAACCCAATCCCTTCATGATGTGATCCATCTGCAAGAAGATGCAGCCAATGGCCTGGTTTTCACGACCCTCTTTGCCCTTGGGATCGTTTGGATCACAGTGGCTTACCGCAACACCCATATTGGCATTGAGGTGGTGACGGGCAATGCAGATGCCCTCGATGTGAGAGATCTGAAATTGGTGGGGACGGTTCTTTTGGGAAATCTCCTCCTCCTGATCCTCTTTTTTCGGGGATATTACCTCACCATGTTTGATCGGGCGATTGCAAAAAATTTAGGATTTTCTGTGCCATTTTTCACCTATTTGTTGATGGCTCAGGTCTCTTGTACAGCTGTGGCGGGATTCCGAGCCGTTGGGGTGCTCCTGGTTTTGGCGATGATCGTGGCTCCTGCTCTTGCGGCTCGCCGTTTGACCCACTCGTTGATCCCTCTCCTTCTGATTGCAGCGTTGATCGGCGTGCTAGGGGCGATTTTAGGCGTTGCCCTCGCACGTCACCTCCTTTCGGTCTATGGAATTGCGATTTCGACAGGGGGAATCGTCGTGTGTAGCTTGGGAGCTTTGTTCCTCTTCTCACTAGGCATTGACTCCTTTCGTCAACGGATCTATTCTTTGAGACACCATGGGACTTAGTTTTGTTTTTGTCATTTTAGCAGCGTTGGGACTGGGTATTCTCGTCTTCATCCACGAACTTGGCCATTATTGGGTGGCCAGGCGGGTGGGCATTAAGGTGGAAGCCTTTAGCATCGGATTTGGGCGGACGAAATTGCGTTGGATCCGCGATGGGGTCGAGTGGCGCATCGGTTGGCTCCCCTTTGGGGGCTACGTGCGGATGGCGGGGATGGACAAGCAAGGGGAGAAGCAGCCTTACGAGGTGGAGGGGGGCTTTTTTCACGCTACCCCTTTCGATCGGATCAAAGTTGCTATCGCTGGACCTATAGTAAACATTGTTTTCGCTCTCCTGATTTTTACGCTCATTTGGGCGCTTGGAGGGAGGGAAAAATCGTTTGCCGATTTCACTCAAAGAGTAGGTTGGATAGACCCTCACTCTGCGTTGTATGAGCTTGGTCTGCGTCCAGGGGACATCATCTCCCAGTATGATGGGTACGAAGTGCACAGCGCAAAAGATCATCTTTACGCTGCGATGTTCTCTGGCGATCAGGTGCTTGTCAAAGGGTACCGCATTGATTACTTGACAGCGACTAAAGTCCCTTTTGAGGCTGAAGTGACTCCTTACGCCCCTCTTGATGCCCCCGAAGGGCTCAAGACGCTTGGGGTCCTCAAGCCCGCTCAATACTTGCTTTACACCCCTAAGCGGAAAGATGAGGCGTTGGTGCAAGGTTCCCCTTTGCTGGGGAGTGGGATTGAAAAAGGGGATCGCCTCTTTTGGGCAGATGGGGAGCTTCTTTTCTCACATGATCAATTGATCCATCTTCTCAATGCAGGAGAGGCACTTGTCACCTATTCTCGGGGAGGCAAGACCGCCTTAGCGCGTCTTCCCCGCTATCCCTTGGGACAATTTCTGTTGTCTGAAGAGGTCCAACAGGAGTTCGAAGATTGGCATTATGGGGCAGGAGTTGGAGAGAATTTTCAGAAATCTCAGTTTATCTCCTATAACCTCTCTGCGGAAGGGGTGGTCGAAGGGGACTTAAAGCTCTTCGACCGGGAGCTAGAGCCGCGCGTGTTGCAAAAAGGGGATCGGATTTTGGCCATCGATGGAGAGCCGGTCTTGGGGGCCTTTGAGATTTTCAAGGGACTCCAAACTCACAAGGTCAACATCATTGTGCAAAGACGCCCCAAAGGGTGGAAAGAAGAGTCTTGGAAGGTGGCTGATGCCGATTTTGATCGGGATGTGAATTGGGGCGATCTTGAGCAGCTTGCGAGCCAAATTGGGATTGTGGGATCGTTGATGAGCGTTGGAGAGATGGTGCGGTTACATCCGATTGTCCCTGTGAGTGTTGAGGCCTTGGCGGCCGCAGAGGGGCCCGATTCCTATCTTCAAAATGCCTTTATCGAGCAGCGGAAGAATTTTGAGAAGATCGCCGATCCGCAGAAGCGCAAAGAGCATCTTAAAGCGTTGGACGCCTATGGCAAGCAAAAGATGCTCGGGATCCACCTAAGAGATCGCATGGTGGATTACAATCCCAATCCCTTTCGCCTCTTTTCTGATGTGGCTGTTGAGACGTGGAGGACCTTTAGCTCCTTGTTGCTGGGATATCTCAATCCAAAATGGCTCAGCGGCCCTGTAGGCATTGTCCAAGTGATGCATTATGGGTGGACTGTGGGTCTCAATGAGGCGCTCTTTTGGCTGGGGGTGATCAGTTTGAACCTCGGGATCTTCAACCTCCTCCCTGTACCGGTCCTCGATGGAGGGCATATCTGCTTTGCCCTTTGGGAGAAGCTCACTCGGCGTAGAATGCGAGCAGAGACGATGGAAAAGCTTGTGATCCCTTTTGTGGTGCTTTTGATTGCGTTTTTCGTCTTTGCCACTTACCAAGATTTGTCTAGAATTTTTCGCGGATTTTTTTAATGACTTCCTCTCTGTTCGCAGAGATGTTTTTAATCCTTAAGCGCTACCGGTACCGCTACCTTCTTGCTTTGTGCTCTGTCATCGCCGCAAATATTTTGCTGGTCACGAACCCCCTCATTTTTCGCCATGCGCTTGCTCAAAAACTTGAGGGCTCTTTTTTTGATTCGATCTGGAGTTGGGGAGCTCTTCTTCTCTTCGTCGCCACCCTTGGGGCCCTTTTTCGCTATTGGATGCGGCTCCTCTTTATTGCGATTAGCCGAGAGGCTGAAAGAGATTTAAGAGAGCGCCTCTTTTTGCGGATTCAAGCGCAAGCGCAGCCGTTTTATGACCGCTACAGCATCGGTGATTTGATGAGCAGATTCACCAATGATGTGGCGGTCTACCGAGAGGTGTTGGGTCCGGGGATCATGTATCCCACCTTTTTTATCACGTTGGTGATTCCTGTGTTGATCGCCCTGTTTTCGATCTCTGCCAGGTTAGCTTTGATTGCATTATTGCCGATCGTGATCCTCCCCCCTTTGATGCTGCTTGCAAGGGCTCTTGTGTTTCGCACCTCGGTGGAGGTGCAAACGGCTTTAGGGGGGATGTCGACGTTAGCGCAAGAGAGTCTATCGGGGATTCGTCTCATCAAGGCCTATGGGAGGGAGGGGACCTTTTCTCTCCGATTTCGGGAACTCTGCGTCTCTTTCTTCCGCTTGTCGATCCGTTTAGTGGCGATCACGGGCCTTTTTTTTCCTTTTCTTTCGGTGATCGGCAGGCTCGTCACGGTGGTTTTGATCGTGGCTGCTGCCTTCTTCAGTGGATTAACTTCTGCCGATTT
>JAFEGQ010000099.1 GCA_018239785.1 Verrucomicrobiota bacterium | reverse complement strand
TGATATTGAGCGCTTTATATATTTTTCTAAGGCCGCTTTAGAGTTTATGATTTTGGCGAAACTCGAGCCAGACGTGCTCCATTTGCACGAATGGCATGTAGGGCTTGTCGCCCCCCTCGTCAAAGACCACTTTCTCCCTCTTGAGCGCCCTCATCCAGGGGTGGTGTTTACCATTCATAACCTTGAGCACCAAGGCAGATGCTCCCCTTACGAACTCGAGCGGATCGGTCTTACTCAAGATCTTTTCCCTCTCATGCGCGACGAGGGAAATCCAGAAGTTCTCAACTTGCTCAAAGGGGGCATTGTCTATTCCGATCATCTGACGACGGTCTCCCCCACCTATGCTAGAGAGATCCTCACCCCCTTAGGGGCCAAGGGGCTCGAGCAGACCTTAAACGCCCACGCCCATAAGCTGACAGGGATTCTCAACGGATTGGACTATGCCCTGTGGGGCCCGAGTATCGATCCTTTTTTGCCGACCCCCTATAGCCATGACGTCCAGACGTGGGGAGGAAAGAAGCGCTGTAAACAAGAGTTACAAATGCGCTTTTCTCTCACGCAACAAGAGCATCGCCCTCTTGTAGGATTTGTGGGCAGGCTCGTCCCCCAAAAAGGGATCGATCTGGTCAAACATGTCCTCTTCAAAATTCTCGAAGCAGGAGGGCAATTTATCCTTTTAGGCTCTGCAGCTTCCTCAGAGGTCGACGAAGACTTTCACACCTTAAAAATCCACTTTGGGGATAACCCCAACATTCATCTCGAACTGCACCACAATGAAGAGCTCGTCCACTTGATCTATGCCGGCTCTGACATGCTGTTGGTCCCTTCCCGGTTTGAGCCTTGCGGCTTAACACAGCTCATCGCCCTCCATTATGGCGCAGTTCCCATCGCCCGCCACACGGGGGGACTTGCCGATACCATCATTGAAGGGGAAAATGGTTTTGTCTTTCACGATTCCAATTTTGAAGGGGTAGAATCGGCGGTGAAGCGGGCGTTAGAGACCTATCTCAACCATCCCGATCAGTGGCAAAAGGTGATGTCACATGGCATGCGCCAAGATTTTTCTTGGCGCCTATCTGCGACGAAGTACGAAGAGATCTACCGCTCTGTCAAAGAAAAGGCGGCCTCGACCTCTGCTGTCTTGTGAACAGTTAGTCGACTCTCATCACGTTAAAATAACCCTTCAAAGACTTTACTGCCTTGCCGTATCCCTCTTTTTCAAATTCAGAACCCATGAGCGTCATAGGGTTCTCGAAGAGCGCTGAAGAAAGTTCGTACTTAGTATGCTCAAAATCAACACCTAGCTCAATAACGGAAAAAATCATATCGACTTCTACTAAATAGTCCTCGCTCACCTTATTGCCGTACTTACCCACCCACTGACCCTTCTCGTTGATCTGGCAAAATGTGAAATCTCCCCCCTTAAAGCTCTCCTCTTTTTTTTCTTTTTTCTGCACAGTAGAGTGGGAGGCAGAAAACTTGATGGCTGCACCTAAGGTGAACAAGGCGGAGCTGACAAGGAGCCCTTTAGCAATGGCGTTCCATTTGAGGCGATGACCCAAAAGGGCACTTCCGACGATCGCCCCGATGCCGACCCCAACTGCCACGCTTTCGACTCTTGTTTGGCTCATTCTGCTCGATCCCCCTAAAATCTGAGCCCCATTTTACCCAAACAGCCAATAGACATGCCATAATTGCGCACTAACAAGGGGGTTGCTCCTTAAACGGAGTAGCATAAACTCTCCAATGTAAAAACCTGCTCACAAAGAGCAAAAAAATTGGAGCAACCCATGCAGCATTAT
>JAFEGQ010000098.1 GCA_018239785.1 Verrucomicrobiota bacterium | reverse complement strand
GATTTTTGAGTGAGTTGAAAAGAAGAATTGTTGTCTCGGACCTTTTTTATTTCAATATATCTAAGAGTGAAATAATTTTTTTAAAAAAGCCTGATCTGAATTTACAGACTTATTGTTGCACTACCAATCTGTGATGAGAATCCTTAAGCCAAATGTGATCGGCATGGTAGAGTGTTCAGCTGCACTCATTTATGAAAGAAGACAGCGTGATAAAACTAGAAATAGAGATCATGAAAATGTGGAGCAGATAGAATATCATCAGCAGATCAGTCGTTCGTTTTTACTAACTTGTACTGCATTTGCAAGCGCGCTGTATGTTCCCATACAAAATCACGGCGATCCCTCTGACGGGGCTAAACAATTAATTGCCCTTATCCAGTCCTACAGCATTTAGAGGAATCTGATTTTGAGTTGCACAAAATCCAAGCTCTATCCATCAATCCATTGGATTGAGGGGGGATTTGGATGCCTTTGCCTGCACAGAAAAAAAGAGCTCGAGGCAGCATCCTGAGCTTAGAGGGCTATATTGCCATTTTGGCAATCGTTAGCATTTTCGCTCACTTAGTTCTTCGATACTTAATTCCCGGCTACCAAGCCATTTCTCTTTACCCCCTCTATCTTACCCTCGCAGTAGGAGGGAGTATCCTCGTTTTCGATCTCCTGCGCAAGTTAATCGCCCTCGATTTTGGCTCCGATTTGCTCGCTGGGATGTCAATTGTGACCGCGGTCCTTCTTGAGCAATATTTAGCAGGTGCGTTGGTCGTGCTCATGCTTTCTGGGGGGCAAACATTAGAAAACTATGCCGTCAGCACGGCTTCTAAAATGTTGCAGGCGCTTGCCAAACGGGCGCCCACCACAGCACATCGCAAGAAAGAGGGGGGAATAGAAGATATCACCGTGGAGCAAATTGCGATTGGGGATACGATTTTAATCTTCCCCCACGAAATTTGTCCTGTGGATGGTGAAGTGATCGATGGTCATGGGGTGATGGATGAATCGTATCTAACAGGGGAGCCATTTCTCATTTCGAAAGCCCCTGGCTCAGCGGTGCTTTCTGGCTCCATCAACACAGACGCCTCCCTCACCATCACAGCGACGAAGCTCGCTCAAGATTCCCGCTATGCGAAGATCATGCAGGTGATGTCTGAGTCGGAGCAGAAACGGCCTCGGATGCGGAGACTTGCCGACCAATTAGGGGCTTGGTACACCCCTATCGCCATTGTGATTGCCATTTTAGCATGGGTGATCAGCGGTCATTCCATCCGTTTCCTGGCTGTGCTTGTGATTGCAACCCCTTGCCCTCTCTTGATTGCCATTCCCGTCGCCATCATCGGATCTATTTCTCTATGCGCCCGAAGAGGGATACTGATTAAAAACCCCATTGTGATGGAGCAGATCGATCAATGTCGCACGATGATCTTTGATAAAACAGGGACGCTTACTTACGGGAAGCCCACCCTTATCGATCAGACAACGTATCATAACAACGACCCTCAAGAGGTTTTAAAACTCGCCGCTAGCATGGAAAGGTATTCCAAACATCCGTTGGCAGTAGCAGTCCTTGAAAAGGCTGCGTCGGAGAACATTCCTCTTATCGACGTCAAGCATATCAATGAGTCCAAAGGAGAAGGGCTGCAGGGTACTGTCGATGGGCATGAAGTGATCATCACGAGCCGCAAGCTTTTAAGTAAAATTGGCTTAGAAAAGGAGGTCACCTTATTGCCACAGGGGATGGGGCTAGAATGTGTGGTCCTTGTCGATCATCAATTAGCAGCGCACTACCGCTTTAGAGACTCTCCACGAGCCGACAGTCACTCTTTCATAGAACATTTGCTCCCTAAACATGGGATCAAAAAGTCCATGATTATCTCGGGAGATCGAGAAGAAGAGGTCAGGTATTTGGCCGATGCTGTGGGGATTACGGAGGTCTATGCCAGCAAAAGTCCAGAGGAAAAAGTGGATATTGTTGTGCAGGAGACCAAGCGGGCAAAGACAGCTTATCTGGGGGATGGGATCAATGATGCACCGGCTTTGATGATGGCCACAGTGGGGATTGCCTTTGGGCGCGATAGCGATATTACAGCGGAGGCTGCGGGGGCTGTCGTGATGGAGAGCACCTTAGAAAAAGTCGATGAGTTTTTTCATATTAGTAAGAGGATGAGAACGATCGCTTTGCAGAGTGCTTTTGGGGGGATGATCCTTTCGGTATTTGGGATGGGCATCGCGGCATTTGGTTTGCTTCCTCCTGTTGCTGGTGCCATTACTCAAGAGGTGATCGATGTCGTTGTGATTCTGAATTCGCTCCGAACCATTTGGCAGCCAAGTGTCATGACCGATATGCACAGCAACAAGTGAAGCAGCTCATTTTGCTTAAAGGTTTTGTGTCGATATCAACTCTTGAGAATAATCCTCACTTGCACCATCCTAAAAATGCCTTTGTAATCAGTATCAACACAAGGAGGAAGATATGCAACTTAATAGACCTCTTTCGAAATTCAATCATGTCAGTTGTCAAGATTAGGTGGCTGGCACTTGGCATAAAGGTAAGTAAGGTAGAAGTCTCGGGCTGCTCTTGCGCTTG
>JAFEGQ010000097.1 GCA_018239785.1 Verrucomicrobiota bacterium | reverse complement strand
AGGGATATTTTGACCGAGCAATTGCATGGCTTGGCTCTTCCTTAGCACTTTCCAGGGGAGACCTCCGAGAGAAAGATGGTATTGAAAAGAGCTTTCGTAACGGGGCGGCTTGCCCGCTTCCATCACGATAGCAGTCATTCTGTCTTGTCTTTGGACCATCTGATACATCCCTAGAGCGACTACGGCTAATAAGGTGCAATAGACCGTCAACACAGAAAAGGCGGCCCTTGTCGAAGGGGTGATCGCCAATAAAGCGATCATGCTCACACTTGCAGCAGTTTCTAAAGCGCTTGCAATCGGATCATTCAAAAACAGCAAAAGCGCCCCTGCCCACACTAAGTTGAGGAGGTAGCGCCAAAGGAGAGCGCTCTTTGCCCACCTCTTTCCTTGCCAAAACGGCACGCCCAAGAGGATGTTTAAGCCGAGACCAAAATAGGCGACAGCGATGCCAATTCCGGTCGCGTAGGCGAGCCACAAGCTGATAAAGCTAGATGAGAACATGACAACGAGGGTGACGGCGGTAGAATTAGGCGAATGTATAGGTCGATCGGACACTTGAGCTCCTTGGCTCCTGTTGAGTAAAGTTCATCCATAACACGGGGGTGTAAAAATTTGAAGGAGAAGCTGCAATGTGAATGTTTTTGACAGAAATCTCCTTGTTCTTTAGCCTGACTCCGCGAGTTGAGCTGAGGTAAGATCGATGAAATGGTTAATGTTGCTCTTGCTCGCTGCGGTTCCCGTGCTGGCCCGTTCAGCGATTTTTCCAGAAGTAAAAGATAGCCTGACAAAGATAGAGCTAGCATTGAGAGTTGCTGGATCTGATGAGCAGATCGTCAAGCTCTTAGGCCGCTTTCAAAAAGAGATGGTCCGCTATTTAGCGGAGGCAAAAAGCGCAGATTTTGTAGTTGAGCTTAAAGAATTAGAGCCCCTCATCGACGCAATTGGTTACCGTTCTAATCTTTTTCACTACCGGTTTCGCCCTTACCGCTTTTCTCACGCTTTCACTGTGGAAGACATGAATGGGCAGATTATCTGCTTTACCAACACCTATCTGTCTAACGAGCCCTTAGATGAACAGAAAAAAGCGCGCCTCTTCTTCTTGGAAATGAATAGCTATGAAGAATGGGGCACTCATCCAAGGCAACTCCTCAATCGGCATACCTTTCCCAACTTACAGCCAGGCCTTGTCTACAATTTTGTGGTCACCTCAGATGGGCTGGTTTACTCTTCTCCCGATGAACGAGACCCCAACATTTATTTCACGACTGAAGAGGGAATTTCGATTAAGCGAATTACTTCCCCTAATCATACGATTTTGGCAGGCAATCAGCCTGTCCTTTCTGCCGGCACATTTGTTATTTGGCAAGTGGAGGATCGGCAATTGATTTTTGTCTCTAATGACTCTGGCCACTTTCGCCCCGACTACGAATCTTTAAAGATTTTTAAGGATACTCTGATCCGTTGGGGCATTGCGCCGCAGCAAATCATTTGCATGGCCGTTGAGGTGAATTTTGACCATGTGTTGGAGCGGCTACAGCGCCGTTTTTTAGAACAGACAGCTCAAGCTATACCAAAATAACTTTTTCTCCATTGACTTTGAAAAGGCCGCTTTGCAGGATGGGACAAAATCGTCTCCAACATGCGCAGGAGGTTTTATATGCGACTGGTGACTGTCATTGCCTTACTGATCCTCATCATCGGAGGGATTAACTGGGGTCTTGTGGGAGTTTGGCAATTCAACTTTGTGGACTACCTATTCGCAAGGGTGTTTCTCGACAGAATTATCTACGTGATCGTGGGCATTTGTGCCCTTTGGGTGCTCTTTGCATCCCCCATCTTATTCTCATGCAAGAAGTAATGGTTCCCTGAAAAAGGTCTAAGAGGGCATGATGCCCTCTTTGTTAACTTTCATGGAAGATCTTTCTCATGCATAAAGAGACCTTGTTTGGTAGATTGGCAATCTGTATCGTGATTGCTGCTTTGTTTTGGTTGCTTCCCGTCCCAGAGGGAATTGATCCCAATGCTACCCATTTGCTAGGGATTTTTGTCGCGACGATCTTAGCGATAGTGCTTAAGGTGATGCCTACAGGAGCTGTAGCTCTTTTAGGTCTAACCGCCACCATTTTGACGCGCACACTCACATTCGAGGCTGCCTTTGCCACTTTTAATAACAACGTCGTTTGGCTAGTCGTTGCTGCTTTTTTCATTGCGCGGGGCTTCACGAAAACAGGTTTGGGGTCCCGTATCGCTTACCTTTTTGTGCGGATGCTTGGAAAGAAGACTCTAGGACTCTCGTACGGCTTGCTTGTGACAGAGGTGATCCTCTCCCCTGCGATTCCGAGCAGTACAGCAAGAGCTGGGGGTGTGGTCTTCCCGATTTTGGACAACTTAAGCCGTTCATTTGGAAGCGCTCCTGATGAAGGGACGGCCCGCAGAATGGGTTCGTTTCTTACCATGGTTGCGGCTCAAGCGACAGCCATTACTGGAGCGATGTTTATGACAGCGATGGCCCCCAACCCCCTTATTGTCCAGTTTGCTGGAGAGCAAGGGATCCAATTTACTTGGGCAAGTTGGGCGATCGCGGCCTCTGCGCCTTGCATCTTAGCGCTTGCTTTAGTGCCTTTAGTGATCTACAAACTCTATCCTCCTGCTGTTAAAAACACCCCTCATGCCGCTGAATTTGCCAATCAAAAGCTCGCAGAAATGGGGAAGATGAAGACCTCTGAGAAGACCATGCTTGGGACGTTTGTCGTCTTAGTCGCCCTATGGATCTTTGGGGATACCTTTGGCATCAGTTCGACAACGACAGCCTTGCTTGGCCTTTGCTTTCTCCTAGCTGTAGGAGTTTTGTCTTGGAAAGACATCTTGGGAGAACAGGGCGCTTGGGACACCCTCTTTTGGTTTGCTGCTCTCGTTTCGATGGCGAGCAACCTAAGTAGTTTTGGGGTTGTCCAGTGGGCTGGAGTGCACGTCAGCGGAGTTGTTGGAGCCCTCTCTTGGCCTGTTGCTCTCCTCCTCGTCGCCATTCTGTACTTCTATCTCCACTACTTCTTTGCTTCTCAACTCGCCCATGTGGTGTCGATGTATGCGGTATTTTTAACCATTCTCCTCTCTGTAGGAGCACCTCCGATGCCAACCGCACTCCTTTTAGGCTTCTTTAGTAGCCTTTTTGGAGCTCTTACCCATTATGCTTCAGGCCCTTCAGCGATCTTTTATGGGTCAAAATATGTTCCCATCACCACCTGGTGGAAATTGAGCCTTGTGGTGAGTGTCATCAACATCGCCATTTTCATCTTCGTGGGTGGCGCGTGGTGGAAGGTGCTCGGCCTTTGGTAGAAGCAGGGAATTAAACGCAAAGGCGCTAAGACGCAAAGGGAAAAGCTGATATCTCTTTGCGTTTTAGCGCCTTTGCCCTGAATGATCACACGTAGTCGAATTCTTGGAAGCTAGGGAAAATTTCTCGTTGATTCCGATTCAGCCCATTGATCGCCTCCATCTCCTCTTGAGAAAGCTCAAAGTCGAAGATATCAGCATTCTCTTCTTGCCTTTTCTTGTGAACGCTTTTAGGAATGATCACAAGGCCATGTTGAAGCAGCCAGCGCAAAGAGACTTGTGCCGTGGATTTCCGATGCTTTTTTCCAATTTTCCTCAGTGTCGGATCATCAAGAACTTTCCCATGGGCAATGGGAGAATATGCAGTCACAGCGACGCCATGTGACTGGCAAAAATCGAGCAACTCTTTTTGGTAGAAGTAAGGGTGGAATTCTACTTGATTCATCACGATTTTTACACCAGTAGAGAGGCAATCTTGGATGTGCCGCTTCGTCGAGTTGCTCATCCCCAAGCAACGCACTTTGCCGGCATCGACACACTTTTGCATCGCCTCTAGACTCTCAGCAATCGGGACAGCAGCGTCGGGCCAGTGGATCAAAAGTAAGTCGAGATAGTCAATGTCCAATTCCTTGAGCATCAGGTCGACAGCCTTAGGAACTCCTGTGCGCGTGTAATCTCCGCGCCACAATTTGCTGGTAATCCACAATGTTTGCCGTTCGATCTTCTTGAGACCTGGGGCAATTTCTTTCTGGTTTTCATAGGTTTGTGCGGTATCAATATGTCGATAGCCGACTTCGATGGCAGAGGCCACTGCCTGAGTGCACTCCTCTCCATTGATCAACCAAGTGCCAAATCCGAGTTGGGGGATTTCATGGCCACTGCTGAGCTTCACTTTCACGTTGGCAAGTTTTTCTTTATCTAACACGATTACTCTCCTCGAATGTAGCTTTCTTCTTTATAATTGGATGAGACGGCAATGAACTCGGCTTTGCGCTGCAGCTCTTTGATATTGCGAGCGCCTCCATAGGTGAGACCGCTGCGCAATCCCCCCATGAGGGTCTCAATTAGCTCGTGGGCACTGCCGCTGATAGGCGCCCAAAATTCGCTCCCTTCAGCAACCGTTTTCTCTTTGAGTCCCCCGTAAAATTCCATCTGAAAATCCTTGCTCGCTTGCCCTCGGTACTTCGCCTTCCCCCCCTTT
>JAFEGQ010000096.1 GCA_018239785.1 Verrucomicrobiota bacterium | reverse complement strand
TGAGGCCTTTCTTCTCATAGCCTATTCTGCTCCAATGCGCGCAAGCGCAAGAGCAGCCCGAGACTTCTACTTGCTAACCTCATGCTTTCGCTCTCCTCATCAATTTCGAAAGAGGTCTAATGAAAAAGCCCTGCTCGATTGCTGCTTTACAACGATAAATGCCTTTCTCGTTCTTTCTCTATGGCCTCTGTGTTCTCTGTGGTAAAAATTTATCCGAAAAACCAGAAGAGGACGTGGTAAAACAGGATGGCGAGGAGAGCGCCTGCTGGGACAGTGACGATCCACGAAACTAAAATATCCCGAATCACGTTGAGGTTGATGGCCGAAATCCCTCGCGCAAGCCCAACGCCAAAGACAGCTCCTACGAGCGTATGGGTCGTTGAGACCGGCAGCCCCAAGCGCGAGGCAATTAAAATAGTGAGGGCAGCAGCAAATTCAGCGGAAAATCCCCGCGTAGGGGTGAGCTCGGTGATCCGTTTGCCCACCGTTTTAATCACGCGCCAGCCCCAAGTCGCAAGCCCAATCACAATCCCAATTCCTCCAATGGCGAGCAGCCAAGGGGGCATAGGCAAGTTGGAGTTGATGATCCCTGTAGAGAGAAAAAGGACGACAGCTGAGAGGGGCCCAATCGCATTGGCGACATCATTGGCCCCATGGGCAAAAGCCATGAAACAGGCGCTGACGATCTGCAGATAGACGAAAATTCTTTCCACAGTTCGGTTTTCCGCTTCAAGAAGCTCGTAGGGGCGATTAGTTCTCGCCATGGTAAGGGGGCGAAAGTGACTCTGAGGTTCTTCTATTTTAGGCGCTCGATGCAAGGGAGAGGGGACCCGTGCCACAAGCAGAGCGCTAACCAGCATGGCAAGCGCTCCCACCGCTAGAGATAAGCCCATGGCCGCCCAAAAGCCAAAAAAGATGTTCAGATCAGACATTCCACCATAGCACAGCACCAACGCGAGAGATGTAAACACAGAGAAAGTGAACCAAGGGGTGAGCCGTTTAGCTGCTTTAATCGGCTCTAAGGAATAGAAAATTTTACGGCGAATGAGATTGAAAATTATGAAGGCAAGCGCGCCTCCTAAGAGGGGAGAAATGATCCAGCTGGAAAAAATGAAGAGGGTATCGCCCCAATAGATGGCCTCTGACCCAGCGACAACCCACCCGAACCCGACCAAAGCTCCCACAATCGAATGGGTGGTCGAAACGGGCCACCCACAAAACGTGGCGATTTGGAGCCAAACGCCCGCCGCAAACAGGGCCGCAAGCATCCCATAGATATAAAGGCGTGGTTCTGTTGCAAAGGCATCGGCGTTGACAATCCCTCCCTCAATCGTCTCTGAGACATGGGATCCCAGTAAAAATGCCCCTGCGAGCTCCAACACAGCGGCTAAAAGCACCGCTCTTTTCAGAGTTAAGGCTCCAGAGCCTACAGAAGTTCCCATTGCATTGGCCACATCATTGGCCCCGATGTTCCAGGCGACGTAAAACCCAAGAAGAATTGCCAAGATGAGCAGGATCGTGTCTGGGGTCACTGCTACTTCATCTCCATCGTTGTCAGTACACTATTAGCTAAATTTTCAGAGAGGTCAGAGAGATGAGCCGTCTCTTCAATCACCTTCATCCACAAATAAAATTCAGCGCAATTCATGCTCTGCTCATTGTTAAACAAAATTTTTGCAATTTCTCGCTGCAACAGGTCAACCTCATGTTCGAGATAGGCCACCTGATGCACCTGCTCACGCACTTTTTCCGCTTCGATCCCGCCAAAACCTGATTCAAGAAGTTCATGAAGCTCTGCAATCACATCAAAGGCGGCTTCAAAAGCTTTTAAATTGCTCTGGAGAAAATCAAAGAGAAGATGTGTCAAAGCGGGGGGAATTTTAGGGTCCCGAAAGGTCAAAATGACCGCAATGTCTTCCGCTTTATCGGCGATGCAATCTTGAATGGTAAGGATTTTGAGCAGTCCTAGGCGCGCGACAGGGAGAAAAAGACTACTCTTGAGGTCCGCGCGAATAGCATTTTTCGTCACATCGGCTTCGTGTTCGAGTTTGCAGATTTTTTTGGAGATCTTCGAGACCTCCTCTCGGTCTTCCGCTTTCACCGCTTCAAAAAGAGGGACCAGTTCTTTCACGCAGGCTGCCACTTTGTCCATGTGAGCGCGCAGAGGCGCAAAAGGGGAACGACCGAATAATTTGACGAGGGCACGCATAGGCTCTAACCTTGTATACTTGAACGGTTATGGAAGAGTTTATGGGAAATGGGCCACTCCTGCAAGTTCGCGATTTATGTGTCTCTCTAAAGGTGGGGAGGCAAGTGGCTCCTGTTGTCGATCGCCTTTCGTTTCATTTGAGAAAGGGAGAAACGCTCGCCCTTGTGGGGGAATCGGGCTGTGGCAAGTCGATGACAGCTCTTGCCCTTTTGGGGATCTTGCCTAAACCCCCCGCTTTACCCCCCACAGGGGAGGTGCTTTTTCGGGGAAAAAATTTGCTGACTTTGCCGGAAAAAGAGATGCGCAAGTTGCGCGGCTCGAGAATTTCGATGATTTTCCAAGATCCCCATGGGAGTTTAAACCCGGTCTATCCAATAGGAGATCAGCTTTTAGAGGTCGTGTCGCTCCATTTGCGCCTCAAAGGAGTCGCTGCTCAAGAGAAGGTGGTGCAGATGCTCGAAGAGGTGGGCATTAGCGAGCCCCATCAGAGGATGAAAGAGTATCCTCATCAGCTTTCTGGAGGGCTAAAACAAAGAGTGATGATCGCGATGTCTCTTTTGTGTGAACCTGACATTTTGATCGCCGATGAGCCCACTACAGCTCTTGATGTGACTGTACAAGCTCAAGTGTTGCATCTGATGCAAGAGCTCCAAAGCAAGCGGGGGATGGCCATTTTGCTCATTACTCATGACATGGGAGTCGTTGCTCAAATGGCGGACGAGGTGATGGTGATGTACGCTTCATGGGCTGTGGAGCAAGGGGCGGTTCGGACCATTTTTGATGCGCAGGCGCATCCCTACACGCGGGGGCTTTTTAATTCCCGCCCCGGACAGAATAAAAAACTTCAGGCGATTGAAGGGGTCGTGCCTCCTCCTACAAAGTGGCCCTCTGGCTGTAGATTTCATCCCAGGTGCCAGAGCGCCATGGAGAGGTGCAAAGAGGGGGAAGTGCCCTATTTCTCGCTGTCAAGCGAGCATCAGGTGCGCTGCCACCTTTATGACTCCGCTCGGGAGGAAAATGCTCCAGGTTGAGGAATTGAAAATGCACTTCCCTCTCTTTGGAGGGGTGCTGCAGCGCCAGTTAGGTGTGCACAAGGCGGTCGATGGGGTCTCTTTTTCCTTAAACCAAGGAGAGACCTTAGGGTTAGTGGGCGAATCGGGTTGTGGCAAAAGCACGACCGGCAGGTGTGTGTTGCGCCTGCTTCAGCCCACTTCTGGGACCATTTTGTTCGATGGGCGCAAAGAACTTTTGCAGACAGATCGGCGCCGGCTGCAGATGATTTTCCAAGATCCGTTGAGTTCTCTGAACCCCCGCAAAACAGTTCTTGAAAATTTAGGAGAGGGGCTCGTCTTTCACAAGATGGCTAAAGATCCCACCTCTCTTGTGGAAGAGGTCTTAGAGCAGGTGGGGCTGTCCAAGGAGGCGCTCTATCGCTACCCCCATCAATTTTCAGGGGGGCAGCAACAGCGCCTTTGTATTGGTCGCGCAATCGCTCTCAAGCCCGATCTCATCGTTTGCGATGAACCTGTCTCTGCCCTCGATGTCTCTGTGCAAGCGCAAATTCTCAATCTCTTGCAAAGCCTCAAAGAACAGCTTCAGCTAAGTTATCTCTTTATTTCTCATGACTTAAGCGTGGTCCGTCATCTTTGTGATCGGGTGTTAGTGATGAAAGAGGGGCGCATTGTTGAGGAAGGGAAAACGGAGAAAATTTTTGAATCTCCTGCTCACCCCTACACCAAGAGCCTTCTAGCTGCTATTCCTCCTACTTATCCAGTAAGATAATTTATTAGACCTCTTTCGAAATTCAATCATGTCAGTTGTCAAGATTAGGTGGCTGGCACTTGGCATAAAGGTAAGTAAGGTAGAAGTCTCGGGCTGCTCTTGCGCTTGCGCGCATTGGAGCAGCCCGAGACTTCTACTTGCTAACCTCATGCTTTCGCTCTCCTCATCAATTTCGAAAGAGGTCTATTTTTCTAATTAAATTCGGCAAAGGCGGCATCCACCTCTTCAGAAGAAGAGGAGAGGGGGGAGTAATTATCAAAGCGGACGATCTCTTTGCGGTAGGTGAGTTGGAGGCTTCCCACAGAGCCATGCCGGTTTTTACTCACATGCACTTCGCACATCCCCGGCTTGTCATTGGGATCGTAATATTCACGGCGAAGTAAAAAAATAACCACGTCGGAGTCTTGTTCAAGGCTGTTGTGAACAATGATATCGTTCGCAACGAAGTTATGAACGTTTTCAACGGTGGCATCGTAGACATCTTCGATGCCTAGGGGAGTGATGGAGGTGATTTCATCCCAATAGATATCGGAGTTAGCAAGGGCATAGATTTCTGGAGAAGGCAAGATGTTATGGAGGAGTGACATGGGCTGTCGTGAGATGCCCGCTTTAAAGAGGGAGCTTCCACAATAAGAGGTATTTAGCCCTTTACAGACATCTCTGCACCCTAATCCTAAAGAGTCTTTAGCTTGTTTGATGGTAGTTGCCCAAGCCTCTTTAGGAATCACATCGTTGTTCGGATTTGGCTGGATACAATCAATTTTTTCTAAGAGTTGAGGAATGATCTTCCCACGAGTGCCAGCGCATCCAACGGTAGTTAAAAATGTTTTTTGTTGCGAGGCTCCAAAGACGCTTAAATGATACATCGGTCTATAGCCGCGATTGGAGGGCACTTTCGAAAGAGTGCTTTGCACGCCCACGCGGAGAAGGAGTTGTTGGGTTTGTTGGCAAAGAGTTGGACTTGAAGAAGCGTAATAGATAGAGGTGAGGTCGCTTTTTCTTGTTTGTTTGCTCACACTGATGTTCCCATCAGTGGCCCAAAGATGGTGGAGGAAAAAAGCAATCTTGGAAGGGTCACATTCGAAAACAGATTTGGGGATTTTCTTCTCATAAGAACGCACGCGTTCGATACGAAGTTGTGAAAACCAGTTGGTAATCGGATGAAATACTCCATGGGTCAGACTGATAGGGCTTGGTAAATAAACGTGATGCCATTTTTTTTGTTTTACGGTCCGAGCTTGAATTCCAAAAAGGAGCTTGGATGTTTCGGCGACTGTTTGGATGTTATCTTCATCGGCGCTTGTATAATGGTAGGGCTGACGGGGAAGGATGCAGCCATCGCCTAGGAGGTGGCCGAGAAGGGCAAGTTCTTCATTTTGCATGGCAGAGAGAGGCTGGTTGAGTTCAAGCTTTCTGGGGATGCCAATGCGGTCGGTAGGCTTAAGTTGGTCAAGCGGGGTCCAGCCTTCAAGTTTGAGAAAGGGGTGGTTACCGCTGGCTTTGATGGTGCGACCAGAGCGGGTTTTGAGTTCAAAGACCTGTTTTTTTCCGGAGTAGAAGGCTTTGATCATCCTATGTGGGCCGAGCTTGAGATCTTTGTCGACACCATGGACGAGAATGGGAGTTTGTTGTGGGCGTTCAGCAAGCTCTTTAATCGTGTAAAGCTTACCAGTAGAGGCGTCTTGAATCTGGGTGTCACCAGTGAGACAGCCAGATTCACGAAGGTCGCTCATCATCGGACGATGCCCTTGCCGCTCTTCAACCCTTCTAGAAAGCTGTGAGCCGCAGATAATGGGGATGTCGAGCTCTCGAGCGAGGTTTTTGAGCATCCGAGAGATTTCGCTGATCTCGTTTTGGCGGCTTTCCAGGTTGCGCGAGGTAGAAGAGCCCGACAAAAGCTGTAAGTAGTCAATGATGAGGAGTCCAATTCCATGTGCTTCTTTCATACGACGAGCTCTTGCTCTAAGGTCGGTGATCCTTAAGCCCGGCTGGTCGTCAATCACCATCGTATGCTTTTGCATCTCATGGACTGACTTGACAACTCTTTGATATTCTAGCCCATTGAGAGAGCCAGTTTTAATCTTCTCAGAAGGGACTTCGCTTTGAGAGGCGATCAGGCGATGGACCAGCTGCTCTGCCGTCATCTCTAAGGAGAAGATCCCCACCGGCGTGCCATTGCGAAAGCACACCCGCTCAGCGATGTTCAGACAAAGGGCCGTTTTCCCCATCCCAGGGCGCCCCCCTACGATGATCATGTTGGAGTTCCCAAGGCCGTTAATCATCCGATCGAGATCTGTAAAATGAGTGGCCAGGCCAGTGATTCCTGAATCTTCAGGTCCTCGTGTCTGATACCGCTCCTGCCTCTCTTCTAACTCTTTGAGGAACGGTTTTTGCGATGTCGCTTTGACCCCGGTAAGAACATCTCCAATGAGGTAGCCTGCAACTGGATTAAAAGTTTGGCTAATTTTGAAAAACGCCTGTTGCGCGTTGTCAAGAGCTGTGTGGACATCGTCGGGCTCTGCAAGAGCTGAGCCCTCGACCTCTTGAGCGGCGTTGATCATCCGGCGCAAGATCGACTTCGAGCGGACGAGCTCCACATATTCTTCAATGTAGGCTGAGGTCCCTGCATATTGTGCGAGGGTCGTAATGTAGGCAGCTCCCCCTACAGTTTTGAGCTTTTCTTGCCGCTTGAGCTCTTCGCAGACCAAATGGACATCCGCAGGCCGATCGGCGAGATACGCCCCTTTGAGAATGCGGAAGACAATTTTATGCTCTGTGAAGTAAAAATCAGAGTCGTCTAAACCGTCCGCAGCGATGTTGAGGCTGTTGATGCTCGTGAGCATACAGCCGAGCACCATCATCTCAGATTCTTTAGACTGAGGAGCAACTTTTACTTTTTCTGACATTGAGAGCCTTATACCCATCCTTGTTATCTCCGAGGATGGGTATTAAGAATCGGAAAGGGTGGGATTTGAACCCACGGTACCCGAATAAAGGGTACTCGTCCTTAGCAGGGACGCGCCTTCGGCCACTCAGCCACCTTTCCTTAAGTTCGGTCAGTCTACTGGGCGAGTTGTTTTCCCTCAAGGAACCTGTGATTGGAGAGAAAAAGAACAAGACGTTACAATTTATGTATCAGTAGAGGAAGACTTCCATGCGATTTTTAGATCCAACCAACGACTACGCCTTCAAGAAGATCTTTGGAGATGAAAAGAAAAAAGAAATTCTCATCAGTTTCCTCAACAGCATTTTAGATCGGCGAGAAGAGGGGCTCATTGTCGAAGTAGATCTTCTCAATCCCCATCAAGTTCCTCATCTTGAGGGGGCCAAGGAGACAATTTTAGATATTCGATGTCATGATCAAAGAGGGCATGAATATATCGTTGAGATGCAGGTCCTCAAGCAGCAGTTTTTTGATAAACGCGTTCTTTATTATGCATCAAAAGCCTATAGCTGTCAGTTGGGTGAGGGAGAGGACTATGGGAAGCTCAGTCCGGTCATCTTTCTCGGAATTTTGAATTTTCAGTTCACAAAAAACCTCCATTGGATTTCGAATCACCGTCTTTGTGATGTGGAAACCAAAGAGCATAAGCTCAAAGATTTCGATTTTACCTTTGTTGAGTTGCCCAAGTTCGTCAAAACAGAGGAAGAGCTCCTGTCGGTATCTGATAAGTGGGTCTATTTTCTGAAACATGCGAAAAATCTCGAGGCGGTTCCTGAAGTCATTTTCGAAGAGGCGATCAAAGAAGCTTTTGGGATTGTCACCCAAGGGGCGTGGTCTCAGCAGCAACTCGATGTCTATGAGAGACGTAAAATGGCCTTGATGGACGAAGCTGCAAGAATTTCTTCTGGTTTTCATGATGGGAAGGAAGAAGGGCGCGCAGAAGGCCTTGCAGAAGGCCTTGCAAAAGGTGTTGAAAAGGGAAGAGAAGAAGAACGGAAGGCTATTGCCGCGGCAATGCTGCAAAATGGGTGCGATGTCGCTTTAGTGCATCATGCGACTAAAATTTCTATAGAAGAATTAAAAACTTTATCGCCAATTCAGGCAATTTCAAGAGGCTGAAACTCGCTGCCCATTGAGGGCGTTCCAATAGGAGGTGAGCCTCGTCCCATCGGGATTTTGCACCACAATGCTATAGATCGGCAAAAAGACCTCTTTGGAGCTCCGAATGGCAAAGTCGGACCCAAAGGCTGATTGAGCGACAAGCTCAATTTCAGCCTTGCTGTAGCGGCGAGGCGAACGGCTCGACCTTGCAGAGGGTTTGGTGACAAGCGCCTGCTTGAGCTTGGTTTGAGGCTCCACCGCAAGTTTCGGTTTTTCCAAATGGAGGCGATAGAGCCCCCCTTTTTGGACGATCAACTGTTTTTGACGGCAACTTTCTAAGTGGTTGTCCAAAAGATCGGGGTCGATGCGCAATTGATCGGCGAGCTTTTCCCTTGTTAAAGCCCCTTTTGCAAGGGCATTGAGGACCCGAAATTCGGATCTAGTGGCTCGAGAGTTGATGCAATCTTGAAACCCATGGGTCCTTTCCCAAGTTTCAGTATCGAGCACCATCTCCCCATCTTCCAGCCCCCAAAGAATCACCCCTTCACGCGTCTGCCCAGCGCTATTGGTGTACTTGACCTCCATCAAGAGGTAAGGAGAGAAAAGGAGCGCAGGGCGCAAATAGGTGTGTTGCGGATCGTTCAGCAACTCTTGCTCCCGCTGCCCCATGATCTGTTCGGCAGTATGGCGCACTTCGAGCGTTTGGACCGAACTTGTATCGAGGTGCTTTTCCACAAAGGCGCGCACCTCAGGGACATTGTTCCACACCCACCACCCTGCGAAGGCAAGAACTCCTAAGAAGATCAATGTGCTTAACAGGCGAAACACCGCTTCCTCCTACTCTTTGAGGGATAAAAGGAATTCTACGTTACTTCTGGATTTTTTCAGCCGGTCGAGCAGCAATTTCATCGCATCGGTCGTAGCCAGGTCGGCGAGGATCCTTCTGAGCATGTCGAGCTTGCCCCTCTCATCCTCATCCACCAATAACTCCTCTTTCCGCGTGCCGCTTTTGACCAAATCAATCGCAGGATAGAGTCGTCGATCGGCTAATCTGCGGTCGAGGACAAGCTCCATGTTGCCTGTTCCCTTGAATTCTTCGAAAATGACCTCGTCCATCCGAGACCCTGTCTCGATCAGCGCTGTGCCAATAATCGTTAAAGAGCCCCCATTTTCGATATTCCGGGCAGAGCCAAAAAATCGCTTGGGCTTGTGAAGAGCACTGGCATCGACGCCACCCGTTAAAATTTTTCCAGAGTGTGGTTGAACGGTATTGTAAGCCCGCGCTAAACGGGTGATGGAGTCGAGCAAAATCACCACATCATGACCCATCTCCACCAGGCGACGGGCTTTAGCATTGCACATCTCTGCGACCTGAACGTGCCTTTCAGGGGGTTCGTCAAACGTAGAGGCGATGACCTCCCCTTTGACCATCCGGACCATGTCGGTCACCTCTTCTGGGCGCTCGTCGATGAGGAGGACGATGAGATGAATTTTTGGATTATTTTTTGCAATCGCTTGAGCGATATTTTGCAAAATGACCGTCTTTCCCGTGCGGGGTGGAGCGACGATCAAAGCTCGCTGCCCTTTCCCCATGGGGGTTGCTAAATCGATCACGCGGGTCACCATGTTGGCTGAATCGGTTTCCATGATGAGCCGTTCATTGGGATAAAGAGGAGTGAGGTTCTCAAAGAGAATCCGATCTTGCGCTTGGTCAGGAGGAAGCCCATTGACAGTGTCTACCCGCATCAAGGCAAAGTACTTTTCCTTTTCTTTGGGCTGTCGAATGGGGCCTGAAATCGTATCGCCTTTCTTCAGGTCATAGCGGCGGATTTGAGCCGGTGACACGTAGATATCCTCAGCAGAGGAGAGATAGTTGTAGTTAGGTGAGCGCAAGAACCCAAAACCATCGGGCAGGACTTCTAACGTCCCTTCACCCATCAAGAGCTCATCGGGACTTTCTACCTTCGCTTTGACAACTTCAAAGACCAATTGTGAGCGGGTCAGCGTGCTCGGATGCTCAAGCCCCATTTCGCGAGCAAGGGCGTTCAACTGTCCAATGTCCATCCGCTGCAATTCAGCGATTTTTGTAATTTTCTCATCCCCAGTGATCGGAAAAACTTCGGAGTCTTCAAATTCCTCTTGAGGCATCTCCTTCGTCCCCGGAGCGCCGCCTACCCGCTTTCGACCACGGCTCCGATATCCTCCCCCTCTTTGTCTCTGACGATCTTGATTCATACAGCTCCCACTAGAAAGTTGAAAATTTTGTTAGACTCTTGCCTCAAGTCGGCGAGAGTTCCGTTATTATTGATGACAATATCAGCGCGCTTGGCCTTCTCTTCGTTAGAGAGTTGGAGAGTGGCGCGCCTCTGAAAGATCTCTCCCTTCAAAGCAGAGCGTTTTTCAGCCTTTTTCTGGTCGGCGACTACAGCAATGCTCAAGTCGTACTCCTGTTCGCTCTTCGTCTCGAAAAGAAGAGGGATTTCGGCGATGAATAGAGGGCTTTTTTGTTCTTTGGCAATTTGAAAGTGGCGATTAATTTCTTCAAAAACCTTTGGATGGAGAATGTTTTCGAGTTGCCTTAGGCACTTCGGGTTCTCAAACACAACGGCCGCAATCTTATCTCTGTCAAGCTTTCCATTTGTTTTTACCTGTTCCCCCAGAAACTCAACGATTTCTCGTTGAGCTGGACTCCCATCTTCCTCAAGGAGTTGGTGCACAATTGCATCTGCACTGACAACGTAGGCACCGAGATCCCGAAAAATTTTACAAACAGAAGACTTGCCACAGGCGAGACCGCCAGTGACCGCAATTTTCTTCAAGTCTAGCACTCTTTCCAGTTTTTGCCAATCGCGAGGTCGACAATAAGGGGGACTTTGAGAGAAATGACCCCCTCCATCTCCTCTTTGACCATTTTTTTTACCTGTTCGATCGCCCCTTCAGGGACTTCAAAAATTAATTCATCATGGATCTGAAGCAACATATCTCCAGAGGTCAATTTTTTATCGATGCTAATCATCGCTAGCTTGGTCAGATCAGCCGAACTTCCTTGTAAGGGAGTGTTCACTGCAAGCCGTTCAGCAGCTTGCCTTTGGAGGGCATTTCGAGAGGTGATTTCAGGGATGAGGCGCTCTCTGCCTGTCAACGTGACGGCCCTTCCTGTGGTTCTGGCGCGCTCTTTACACTCCTCCAAAAAAGATTCCACTTTGTCAAAGCGTTTAAAATAAGTATGGATAAAAGTGGAGGCCTCTGCTGCGGAGATTTTGAGCAGACGCGACAGCCCATAAGCCGATTGTCCATAGATAATGCCGAAATTGACCGTCTTTGCGGCATTGCGCATCTCTTGAGTGACCTCCTTCACGGGTATGCCAAAGATCTGTGAGGCAGTAAAGGCGTGGATATCTTCTCCTTGCTTGAACGCTTCGCAAAGATGCCTATCTCCACTTAAGTGGGCTAAAAGGCGCAATTCAATTTGGGAGTAATCGGCAGCAAGAAAGAGGCATCCTTGTTTGGGGATAAAAGCTTCCCGAATTTTTTTCCCCTCTACAGAGCGGATGGGAATGTTTTGCAAGTTGGGATCGACGCAAGAGAGGCGCCCAGTAGCTGCGACCCATTGAACAAAGGTGCAGTGAATGCGCCCGGTCGTTGGATTCACCTGCCTAGGGAGCGATTCGACGTAGGTGGATCGGAGCTTTTCTAGCTGTCTGTAGTGCAGCACTTTTTCACAAATCGGATGTTCAAATTGCAGCTCCTCAAGGACGTCAGCGGCTGTCGAATAGCCTGTGGTGGTTTTTTTGGGGGGCTTAATTCCCATTTTCCCGAAGAGGATCTCACTGAGTTGTTTAGGGGAGTTGAGGGTGAAAGACTCTCCTGCAAGTGCAAAGATTTCTTCCTCTAGCTGAGCGAGTGCTTTGTTCAAGAAGGTAGAGAGCGTTGTCAGTTGAGACAGATCAATGCCGATGCCCGCTCTTTCCATTTTCGCCAAGATCGGCAAAAGGGGCAATTCAATGTCGTAATAGACCTTTTCGAGGCCCCGACTGGCCAACTGAGGTGCCAAGAGTTCTTTGAGGCGAAAGGTATAATCGGCATCTTCACACGCATACTCGCCCACTTTTTCGATGGCGACTTGATCCATGGTGATCTGTTTTTTCCCACTTCCAATCAGCTGTTCGATGGGAATTTTCACTTTTTCAAAGTGGTGTAGGGCGAGATGATCGAGCGAGTGTTGCCGATGGTGAGAGTTGAGAATGTAGCTTGCAATGATCGTATCGAAAGAGATCTTCCCCAATTTGATCCCATAGTTGGCAAGCAGATGGAGATCGTACTTGACGTTATGGCCGAAAAAGCCAATCTCTCCCCCTTCAAAGAGGGGTTTTAGCGCTTGAAGCACTCTTGTAATGCCTAACTGGCCATTACAAGGGACATAAAAGGCCTCTCCTGCTTGAAGGCAAAAGCTGATGCCCACTAACTGCGCTTCTAAAGGGCGTAAGCCCGTCGTTTCGGTGTCAAAGCACACCTCTTGAGCCCCTTTTAGGCGCAAGAGCAGGTGCGCAAAACTCTCTTCGTCGTCGATGATCTTATAGTTTTCTTCGCAGCTCTTTTTTTTGTTTTCCACAAGAGATGTGCGCAACAAACTTTTAAAGTTTTTATCGCGATAAAATGCTTCAAGAGCCGCTGTGTTTGGTTCTTTGATCCGCAAGGCCTCTTCATCGAGATCGAGGGGGAGGTGGAGATGGATGGTGGCGAGCTTCTGCGCCATCTTGGCTGTTTCCTGATGCTCGATGAGGGTCTGTTGTTTAGCTTTTCCTGCGACTTTTTCAGGGTGTTTTAAAATCTCTTCAAGAGTGCCAAATTCTTGGAGCAGTTTCGCCGCCGTCTTGGGGCCAAAGCCAGGTAGACCGGGAATATTATCTGAGGTATCCCCCATCATCGCCAGTAGATCGATGATTTGATCGGGGCGCACTCCCCAGATCTCTTCGACTTGTTTGGGGCCAATCAAGAGGTTGTCTTTGTGGGTGTTGAGAAGGGAGATATGGGGTCCAACGAGCTGAGCAAAATCTTTATCGCTGGAGCAGATGTAGGTATCGACCCCTTTTTTCCCAGCCTGTTCAGCGAGCGTACCAATAGCATCATCTGCCTCGCTATCTGGGACCTCAACCACAGTGATGCCGAGGAGTGTGCACACCTCTTTGGCCCAAGCGATCTGATGGGGAAGATCGGGGGGAGTGGCTTTGCGATGGGCTTTGTAGTCGGCGTGGATTGCCTTCCTCGTCTTTGAGGCGCTTGGCCCATCAAACACGGCGGCAAGATGCGT
This sequence comes from Verrucomicrobiota bacterium, assembly GCA_018239785.1. Lineage (GTDB taxonomy): Bacteria > Chlamydiota > Chlamydiia > Chlamydiales > JAFEGQ01 > JAFEGQ01. Next base: position 6,081 of record JAFEGQ010000096.1, on the reverse strand, counting down.
CGGGTGGAAGTCGCTCAGGAGCTTGAGGAGCGAGCGGACAAAGCCATACAGGGCGGAAGTGGCCTCACCCCGCTCGTCGCTCATAGGAGGGAGAGCGAAATAGGAGCGAAAAATCCAACCCGAAACATCGATAAGATAGAGTTGTTTCATCCCTTATATAAGTAACAGTAGCCGCTCGGATCAGAGGAGGGCAATTGGAGCTCCAATTTTCCGGTGATCAGCGGACTTTTCATTTGGAAAAACTGTTCGATCCATGAGTGGGATTCCATCTGCACGACCTGATAGTTTTCGAGCCCAGCTTCTTGAGCTAAAAGTTCAATCACATGCGATTTATTTTCGACGATGCCATCGATATAGTGATGTTCAAGGGCGATAGGGGCTGGAAAGACGCGAGCTCCATATTCTTCAATCAACGCTTTGCGTTGTAGGTAGGGGCGATTAGTGGTCACGATGTCTAAAAAACGGCCGTAGTAAAAGGCGATTAAACCTTTCATCTCTTTGTCTTCTCCCTCTTTCCAAGGGCGTAAGGGGTTCAGGGGGTCTTTCTCTTTCCCTTCAGTCAGAGTGAGGCTTTGAACGCCGATCTTTTCGAGCGTGCCAGAGATGTTCATGAAGTTGGCAAGGACTCCCACCGAACCAATCAGGGTAGAAGAGGAGGCGTAGAGTTTGTCCGCTGCGCAGGCGATCATGTAGCCTCCAGAGGCGCAAAGGCCGTCGGCATAGGCGTAGACAGGGATTTTGAAATAGGAGCTGTATTCTTTGACGAGGCGGTAGATATCATCAGAAGCGATCGCCCCCCCTCCCGGAGAGCTGATATTGAGCAATACTCCTTGAATTCTCCCTTTGAAGGCTCCTGCTTGGGAGCGGACGAGCTGCTCTCGAATGTGCTCCACTGTCAAGCGCTCGATGCCGATACTCCCATGGATATCGATTTGCAAGATGAGAGGAGAGGTGTGCTTTAAGGGCTCAACTTGCCAGTTGGGTCCAGGGAGCACGGTGTGGCGTCCTGTCACGTGTCCATCTTTGTTTCTCCCCACAGAACCGAGGCTCATGAGCGCTATCATCACAACAACAATCCCTGCACAGATGCCTAAAACACCAAATAAGGTGCCTAAAAAGGCTCGGATTGCTGACTTAAACACTCCAGGTTTTCCCTCTGCCACACTCCACCTCCTTAGGGGCCTAAAAGGGCAAATTCTAAGAGGAAGTGTTGATTAGAGTAAAGGGCGCAGGGGCGATGTGCGCTCCATGAGCTTCAATCAATTGCAGCACCTTAAGCAAGACATCTTGTCGCACAGAGTAAAAGTCCTTCTTATCTATCGATTTGGTGCAGGTATCGATGAGGATTTCGAGAGAGGAGGGGCCAATTTGGCAGAGTTTGACAATAAGAAGTTGGTTGATGTCAATTTCATCATGTTCTTGCAGCATCTTTTCGATCGCTGTTAAAAGCCTTTCGAGCTTGAGTCCATCCGTGAGGCGCAATCCAATGTTCGCCGGAATATGGCGGTGGGTCATGCGAGACCCATTGTGAATCGGCACCGTCGAGAAGAGGCTATTGGGGACATAAATCGGCTCTTTGTGGAGGCTGCGGATTGTCGTCAATCGCCATCCGATATGCTCCACAGTTCCCTGAAGATGGTGATCGGGGAGATCGATCGAATCCCCCACTTTGAAGGGGCGATCGAGAAAGATCATGAGGCCTCCAAAGAAATTGGCCAGGAGATCTTTTGCTGCAAATCCGACCGCAAGTCCCCCCATCCCTCCAAAAGCGAGGACGCCCGATAGGGGCACTCCGAGGGTTTGTAGGGCCATCAGTACCGCTGTAAGCACCACCAAGAGACGCGTCATCTGAAAGAGAGCAATCAAGGTGGTTTTATCATAGGACTTTCTTTTTGTGAGCTCTTGGTGGGCGTGGTGGAGGAAGCGAATGCAAAACCACACGAACAAAATGAGTAAAATGAGAGTGCGCAAGGGGGGGAGGAATTGTTCAATGAAGGTCAATTGCCCGTGAGAGGCTCCGATTTCTCCAGAATAAGAGATGCCAAGGACCCAAATCATCCAGATCAGTGGCTTTGCGCCACTTAATGCAAAGGCTTGGGGGAAAAAGGAAGATTTATCTTTCCGAGCATGCGCGAGGCGTTTAAAAAGAGCAGCGATGAGGATGCTCGCCAATGAAGAGACAAACAGGATCCCCAAAATTTCTGCAGACCAATAATACTGCCCTAAGGCCTGTTCAAATGTGGCTTTGTTCATGTTTGTAGAGAGTGTAAATAGGGGAGGATTTGATGTCGAAACAGCTGGCATTTTATCTCTTCACAGGTTAAAATGGATGGAAATTTTTAAGTGAGTAGTGGGGAAATGGAGCCAATCAAACCCAAAATCGGGGGAGCACTCGTAGGAGTAGCCTTAGGCTTGGTATTGACTGCGTTTTATAATAAAAAAATAAATAATACATTTAAAGTAACAGCCCCCATTTTTGGAGCCTTAGCTGGGTATCAGGTGGGAAGCAAGTGTTTTTCCGCCATTTTCCCCAAGGACATCAAGAAAAACACTGAAGATAGAGAAAAATTATTTATATCCTCATTTTCCCTGCTATTTTCTCCTCCTAAAGAAGAGGAAATCAACCAGCGCCGCCTCGATTTAGCTGAGCATTTAGAGTGCGGGCGTCAATTAATCCCCCTATCGTGGAATAGGCCAGAAAAAGGCAAGGAGGGATCCCTTTATGGGAGTTCTGCTTGGGAAGAATCTCTCCCCGATGTTAAGGAGCGTCTTAAGCCATTGAGCTATCAACAAAAAGGAGCCCTTTTCCCTTTATGGCCTGGATTGATCGAATCCCCAAAAGATCCATTGGAGTGCGATCGAGAAAGAGGCCTACTTATTTTCACAGCCTCAAAGGAAACACTTGAGTTGTGGGTTGAGGAGGAAGAATGCACAGAGCAAGAGAAGTTAGCTCTTGAAGGGAGGAAATTTGCTGTCTTGGGGGCTCCTATAAAGAAAAATAATCATTTCACGCTATTTATGTACGATCCAGTTAAAAAGAAATACGTGTATTTTGACAATCTACAGCTTCAAGCAAAAGAAGATGACTTATTGCAGCGAGATAGGGGTTCTTTGTCTCCAGCACAGTTACTTCCAGGGGGCTTGTTCTCAGGGGGAGGGTTAATTGCCTTAGACCTAGAACTTCTCGACTCAGTTTTGAATCCTAAAGATTGGGAGGGGCTGAATTGGGTCACCCCAAAATGGCAGGATATGAACTGTTATTTAGCTGTCAGTTGGCTGATTACTGCATATAAGATAAGAGTTGCAGATATTTTAAAAAAAACAGCTCGAGATGAGAATAAATGAATAGGAAAATCGGAGGAGCAGTTGCAGGGTTAGGTCTAGGCTTGGGATTTGCTGTATTTTTTGATAAAAAATTAAATAATTGTTTTAAGGCAACAGCCTCCATTTTTGGAGCCTTAGCTGGGTATCAGGTGGGAAGCAAGTGCTTTTCCTCTCCTCGTATTAAAGAGACCGACCAGAAGGATGTAGAAAACAGTCAAAAATTATTTGAATCTTCGTTCTCCTTCCTATTTTCTCTCCCTGAAGAGGGGAAAATAGACCAGCGCCGTTTGGAGCTAGCCGATCGATTAGAGATTGGCCGTCAGCTCCTTAAGCCATATTGGCAGGAACCGAAGGGCAAAATGAGCAGTCTGTATGGCTACAAGGCCTGGCGGCGATCTCTCCCTTTCCTTGAACAGCGACTTAAGCCTTTAGAGGGGGCGTATCTCGTTAAGGGAAAAAAAATATCAAATTCTTCGTTGCATTGCAATGTAAAACTACAAGACGCATTAGAGCGCGACCCAAAGACAGGCCTATGGCTCTGGGAGCCTCCGGAGAACTTTACAGAAGAAGTCGGACAACAAGGGAAGAAATTCGCTATTTTGGGGTGTCCCGCTTTTGTCGGCGGCAATCATTTTGAAATATTTATGTATGATCCCATCGCACGACAGTATGTCGTTTCGAACAATTTTTCCCCGCAGGCGAGGGAGGCAAAGTTTCCCATAGGCTCTGCTCTTCAAGTTAAAGATGTATTCCCGAACTTTGAAAAAGGTGTAAAAGATGGTTTATTTTTAGTGGATGTAGATCTGCTCGAATTGATTTTGGATCCCAAAGATTGGCAGGGGTTGAATTGGATTACACCAAAATGGCGCGATATGAACTGCTATTTAGCTGTAGATTGGTTGGTGACGGCCTATCTGGTAAGGGTTGCAGATATTTTGAAAGAGCATCAGGCTGACAAATAATATAAATTTATATTTATCCTTTCTTTAGAGTATTATTTTTTTATTGTCGGGGGATCTCTACTCTAAGGTCGACTGAATCTGAGATTTCTATTATACTTATTTCCTTTACCCTTGCGATTTATGTTTGCCCCCGGTAACTAGAGAGATGGGGGCACTGACCTGAGGATTTTATGGATTGGTTGCTGGCTTTGGTGGAAGATAATCTTGCGTACGCCCATTGGGTGTTCTTTGGGATGTTGATTCTCGCTGGCCTCAATTTTCCGATCAGTGAAGACCTGGTGATGATTGCAAGTGGGGTGATTGCCAGCACGGTAAGCCCAGCAATGGTGGGTAAGCTCTTCGTCTTTGTTTTTTTAGGGGCTTATCTTTCTGATTGGATGGTCTATTGGATCGGCAGGAGTTTAGGTCCCAGTCTATGGAAATTCCGCTGGTTTGCTCGGACTGTCACCCCGGCTCGCTTTAAAAAAATGGAGGTCTATTACGAACGTTATGGGATGACCACGCTCTTAATTGGCCGTTTTATCCCCTTTGGCGTCCGCAACTGCCTCTTTCTCACAGCGGGCATCGCAAAAATGAGCTTTCCAAGATTTATTATCGCTGATGGAATTGCCTGCTTAGCTTCTAATAGTGTCCTCTTTTGGCTCGCCTTTACCCTGGGGCGCCATTATGACGAATGGATGGGGTATATCGATTTTTTCCATGTCGCTGTATTTGCGGCATTTATCATCGGGATCGTCGTATTTTTCTTGTTTCGTAGAGCAAGAAAGAGGGCAAAAGAGCGGTGCTAAGGCGTCTAATGACCATTTCTAATCTCTTATCCGCTTGCCGGTTGCCTCTTGCGCTCTTATTTTTGTTTGATAGTGTCCCTCTTCGGCTTGCGATTGTAGCTTTTGCAGCGTTGACCGACTATCTCGACGGTTTTCTAGCCAGGCGTTGGGGGACAACCTCAAAATTTGGGGCTTTTCTCGACCCGCTGATGGACAAATTCTTTATGCTTTTTGTCTTGTGGGTTTTGGTGGCTGAGGGGTCTCTCTCCTTACTTCCTCTATTTGCCCTCCTCTCTCGGGATCTTTTCCTCTTCGGATTTTTGCTTTATTTGAGGGCGCGTAAGAGTTGGAGTGCGGTGATGGCCCAATCGCTTTGGTGGGGGAAGGTAATCACTGTCTTGCAATACAGCGTCGTTCTGCTGTTGGTGTCGGCGATCCCCATTCCTCTGGCTGTTTATGTGATCTTTCTCGCCTTTTCCCTCCTTTACCTGGGAGAGCTTGCAGGCGCTATCGCCCATTCAAGAAGAGACCGCAATTCCTCAATGAGATAGAACGGGCAATTGAGTACGTTGCCATCTTTTCTCAAATTCATAAAAATTTAAGGTTCAGGTTATTAACCTGAGTTTTTGGTTTTTCTCCCTCACATTCAGGGGCTTCGCGTGTAAATCTCGCACTTTTCCCCTTGCCAATGGTGTTTAACCATTGGCTGCGGGAAAAATTGTGAGATTTTCGACGCGAAATCCCTCTGACTCCGAGGAAGACAACCCAAAACTCAGGTTAGTAATATTGAGCAGGTTGAGATCGTCGAACCCCGGGGCTTTGACGCGCTCCAAACCCCAATTCTTCAGGTTATTTGGGTATACCAAGAGGAAGGGGGTATCTTGCTGACCAATTTCAAAGAGCAGCCCTTTCAGTCCCTCTCAATAGATCTCTTTCGAAATTCGCTGATATCAGTTGTTACAAAAGAAAGTCCGCCTGGTAGGGGTTTCGGGCTGCTCACGCTTCCGCGCTATTCGCAGACAAAATAG
>JAFEGQ010000095.1 GCA_018239785.1 Verrucomicrobiota bacterium | reverse complement strand
GGATCCAAGCGCGGCAAGCATTCCAGGAGGAACGCGCATAGGGACTGTTACCCCCAAGGGGCAAGTATGGCTGCGCAATCGCGCCCCCGTGCCCGCCCCTCAACCCTTTACCCATTTTAAAACATGATAAAAATTTTACAGAACATATGGCCTGTACGTCGTAACGAGATTTCCCTCTTTGTGCTCGCGCTGTCGGTTATTATTTTACATGGAGTCATTTACACCATCGCGCGCAGCGCGAAGGTGGCTTTTGTGATTTCTCAGGGGGGGGCTAAAGCCATCCCCATCATTCAACTTTTTGCTCTGCTGCCTGCAACGATTATCGTCACAGCGATAGTGGCTCGGCTCTTGCGTCGCTTTTCTCATGAGAGGGTCTTTGGGATCATTGCTGCTGGGTTTTTGATCCTTTACGCCAGTTTTGCTGTTTGGCTATTTCCTTATCGAAGCTCCCCCATTGTATTTAGTCTTTTTTGGGTTTCTACGGAATTGTGGAAGGTGATGCTTCTTGCAGTGATTTTGCGTGGCCTCTTTAATGCTCGTCTTGAATATGCAATGGCAAAAAGGCTTTACGCTCCTTTAGGAGTAGCTCTTGGAATCAGCGCGTTTTTTGCAGGGCGTTTGACGATGCTCTGTAATTCTCCTAACTTTTTAAAGGCGTCGCTGATAATGGAGGATCCTTGGCATCGGAGCATGATCCTGATGATGGGCCTCATTGTCTGTTTAGGGATCGCCATGCTCATCTGTTTTCACTATCTCTGCCGGAGGCTTCCCCAGGAAAAGCAAGAGGAGAGCGACCCATCCAAGATCAGTCTTTGGTCAAGCATTCCCGTTGTGATCCGTTCTGGCTGCCTCAGAGGCATTTTAACAATGGTCCTTTGCGACTATCTCGTCTACTCTTTTGCTGAATTGATTTTTTACGATATTTTGCAAAAAGCCCATCCCGACCCAACCGTTTACTGTAGCTACATGGGAAAACTTTCCGCTTGGGGAGGCATTGGGAATGTCTTTACGGTCCTTTTCATCGCTCCCCTTCTCATTCAAAAATTTCGATGGGTCGTCCCTGCCATGATCACTCCCGTCACGATTGTGATCATCAGCCTTTGCTTCTTTGGAGCTGTGCTTCTCGATGCGATTCCTTTAGCAGTGTTCTTTGGTTCGGCGCTCTTTTGCTATGGGCGCTCTGCGAAGTATGGGCTGTTTGATCCGACAAAGGAGCTCGCTTATATCCCCTTAGCTCAACAGACGAAGATGAGGGGCAAACTGGTGATCGATGGGGTGGCAGCGCGCTTCGGGATCGGGGTGGCTTCTGGTGTTTCGATGGCTCTTAATGCGGGCCTAACCACTCTTGTGGCAACAGTTCCCTATTTAAGCGCGATCGCTTTAGTCATTGGAGCCATATGGATCCGTTCGACGAGCACTTTAGGCAAACTTGTCGACGCCAATGTGGCACGCATCGGCCAAGAAGAGGCCCGCATAGCTGGCAATCAAGAACCTTTGACGGTCTTGTAAAAAGGTCAGAAGCGTCTCTTGTTGGGGAAATACATTGTAGATCACGATGAACACAGCCCCTGCGAAGAGGGTGAGCCATATGACCCGCGTCGCTGTCCCAAATAAAAGATTATGAGAGAGCCCTCGATGGCGAAAGATCATAGAGTAGGTATAAAAGGGTAAACTTAAGAGTCCTCGCAGAGAAAATAGTTTAATTTGGTAAGCGAGATCCACGTCAGGACTCATAAAGAGTGTTCCATAGATGAAGGCAAGTCCGCCTGTGACCACGAGTTCTTTGGGGACCCCCACCGCAAAAAGCGCCACTGCAGCTAATGGGGGAAGGGCGATAAAGAGATTAATGAGAGAATGAGCGCGGTAGTTAGCCATCGTCTGTCCTTTTATGTCGAAACTTGGAGCGGATACAACTGCGTTTTCAAGAGATTTTTCATACTCATATAATCGCTGTGGATGTATCTGCGAAAATTGTATTGAAATTGTCTAAAAGAGAGGTGATCGGCCTCTTCAGGGCAAGGGGCAAGCTCAGGGGTGATAAAGATTCCAGGAGTTTTCCAAAGGGGAGATTTCACCCCTTTGTGGGTGCTCAAGTCGATTACAACAGCTCGAAATTTATTCGTGAGTGTCGCTTCGATCAGCGCTTTTTCCTCAATGGCATCTTCTGAGCCTACCACGACTAAGATAGAATCTCTTTTCATCCGCTCGAGATGGGCCCGCTTTAAAACAACAGGGGGCCTTTGCCCTCTTGGGATGGCGAGGCAAAGGACATCGACGGCAGGCAAAAGAGAGGGAAGCGCGACATAATCAAAGGTTTTATCGAAATTGGGGTGGAAAGAGGCATGGGGCGCAATGCCCCAAGTGCGCATGCCAAAGTTGTGCGCTTTTTCAGCAATGGCGGCCCCTACATTTCCAAGACCAATTTGAAGAAATGTCCGCTCTCGCAACGTCCAGGTGAGGGAGCGGTAGGGGCTATTCCAAAATGTTTGGGGGTTTTCTCGCTCTCTCTCCCAATCAAATAAGTTTTTAGCAAATGCGAGCACAGTTGCCATGACATATTCGGCTTGTTGGTGCACCTCATCTGTTTTGGTGTTGGTAATGAGTAAGTTAGAGGTCTCTTCGATCTGGCGCATGCAGAGATGGTGCAAATGGATGCTGGGCACATGGATCCAGCGGAGCATTTGGGCTGAGGCGAGCTCTTCGGCGGTCAGGTGGTCTCCATAGAGGACCTCTACCCCGTGCCATTCTTCTTTAGATAGAACAGAGCCTGGCACTTGGACAAGGAACTCATATTGAGGAAATTCCTCTTTGAGAATTTTTAATTCCTCAGGAGCCACGACCTGTTGCAGGAGAACAAAGGACATGGGGCGGAGTTTAGAAAATCCTTGGAATGAAGGCAATGGGAGTTGACGATGAACGTTGACGGTAAGGACATTTCCTCGTATAGTCTCCTCAATTGGAAGAGAGGAATCGCTATGTCAGAAGAAAAGCAGTATGCAGTGATTCGCACAGGCGGCAAGCAGTATCGGGTGTCCCAAGGGGATACCATTGAGGTAGAGTTGCTTGGCAAAGAGGGCGAAGATCAGGTGAGTTTTAAGGAAGTCCTTTTGGTGGCTCATGGGAGTGCAGTTCGGGTTGGAAAGCCTCTTGTTGAAGGGTGCATCGTGAAGGGCGAGCTTCTCGCAGAAGTAAAAGGGCCGAAGGTAATTGCCTATCGGTTCAAGCGGCGCAAGAATTACCATCGCAAGGTGGGTCATCGTCAGAGATATGATAAGGTGAAGATCACAGCGATTGAAGGTTAAGTAGGTTAAAAGATGGCACATAAGAAAGGTCAAGGATCGACGCGCAACGGGCGCGACTCCAATGCACAACGTCTCGGCGTTAAAGCAGCTTCCGGTCAATTCGTGAGTGCAGGAAGTATTTTAATTCGACAACGAGGAACCAAGTGGCATCCGGGGAAAAATGTTCGCCGCGCTAATGACGATACGCTGTTTGCAGTGGTTGATGGGGAGGTGACCTATCGCCGCTCTCGCAGCACCATTGTATCGGTGATTCCCCGCGCTTAGGTTTCTATACCCAATTCACCTCAAGAATTGGATTTCGACCGCGTCAAAACCCCGGGGTTTGACGATCTTAACCCGCCCAATATTAGTAATATTGAGCGGGTTAAGATCGTCGAACCGCGGCAGTTTTCACGCAGGTGGAAATCCGATTCTTGAAGTGAATTGAGTATATCTCTGAGGGGTGAGAAGAGATGGTTTTTACAGACCGAGTGAAGATTAAGCTTGCAGCAGGCAAGGGGGGGAACGGTATTGTCGCGTGGCGACGAGAAAAATACATCCCCAAGGGAGGTCCTTTCGGAGGCAATGGGGGGATCGGCGGATCGGTCATTCTGCAAGTTGATGAATCGGCCTATTCTCTGGAAGCTTTGCGCAATCGCCGTCAGTTAAGAGCCGAAAATGGGCAAGGGGGAGGCCCTAATCGGCGCCAGGGTCGCAACGGCCAGCCTCTAGTGATTAGGGTGCCGCCTGGGACCCTCGTTAAAGACCTCCGCACAAAAGATCTGCTTCACGACCTCACGCGACCAGGCGAGCGGATCGTCTTGTGTCAGGGGGGGCGCGGAGGGCGCGGAAATGCGAGTTTTGCAACAGCGCGCAATCGAGCTCCCATTCAATGGACTGCTGGCCGCGAGGGGACAGAGATTGACGTTGAGCTCGAGCTGAAGCTCATCGCAGATATCGGCCTTGTCGGTTTTCCGAATGCGGGGAAGTCGACCTTCTTGCGCGCATCTACGCAAGTGCCTGTGAAAATTGCCCCTTACCCCTTCACGACGTTGCGCCCTAATTTGGGCTACGCCTATTTCGATGGGGGAGATCCTCTCCTCATTGCCGACATTCCCGGCTTGATTGCGGGGGCATCGGACAATCGGGGGCTCGGCTTTGATTTTCTCAAGCATGTCGAGCGGACGCATGTGCTCCTTTACGTTCTCGATGCCTCTGGGATCGATGGGCGGACGCCTCTGAGTGACTATGAAGTCTTGAGGAAAGAGTTACAAGCTTATGATCCTGCCCTTTTGGAACGCCCTTCTCTCGTTGTGCTCAACAAAATGGATACTCCTGAGGCAGCGGAGCTCACCCATGATTTTCCCTACCCTGCGCTCAAGATGAGCGCCCAAACTGGGGAGGGGCTGATCGCCGTTTTAGACGCCTTGCGTGCGCTGAAACGGGAGCATGGCGAGATAGGCAAGGCCTGCGACGAGGGCGATAGTGGCTCCGGAGGGCCAATCGAGATAGAAGCTCACTCATCGGTGTTGTAAGCCTCAATCAATTGAATCCGGTTCAAGTTCTCTGCGCTCTTCGTAAAAGTTATTCAAATACTCTCTATGATCCTGATGGATCGCTAGATTATTCATGCTCTTGATGTGCAATAGAAGTTCATAATATTTTTTATAAAATATTGATTTCTAATGATTTAAGATGCGTTTTAGAAATTGAAAAAGTTGATAGTTGCGAAAATATGATGAAAAAATATAGCCTGTAATTGCTTCCTGATATTCAGAGAAGTTTTTACTGTGTTTTAAAAGGAGTTAGGTATGGAAAACTTTGAAGTTATAGAGGTTCCAGCAGAAGATACGTCTATTAGCCGTAATCTGTGCACAAGCTGGACAGTTGGCAACTAATGATGCATGCCAGCAATTAAAAAACACGAGAGATAATAGTCTCTCGTGTTTTTATAAATTTTTATGATTAATACGGGTATGCCTCATGCTTTAATGGATGTTCTGCAATTGCCGCAGCGGGAAAACGGCTTTTATTTGCTTGAACCGTTTCTTCACCACCAACATGATGCGGTAACAGCAAGATTTTTATACCCAATTCCTTGGGAAAACGGGCTTATAATAGCTTCTCAGCGCGACTCGAACACCGCTGGCTGTGTTGGTTGCCTTATAAGGAGGTTGTTATCAACTGTGTACCACAAGACGTCCAATATTCATCGGGTCGATTCCGTCTATTGTTCATTTGATATTGCATCTTTAACACAAATACAACAATGGTGTAATGATGTTTTGCAAGCTGGCATGAGCTCAACGAGATGTACTCTTTTTCGCTTTTCTAGCGAGTCCTCTCAAGAATTACATGTGCTTCCTGTCCCTGGCTGTGGATGTTCTGCGCAATCTCAGCCAAAGCTTTCCTCTGCTTTTGCAGATTATTGGCTACAGCAATGGCCCAACCTCATTTTAGAAAAGAGGAATTATGGGAAAGAACTTGCAGGATACCATGCATATTCTTCTCGATTACCCAATACAGCGTCTTTATTTCTCTCTTCTCCCGCATCGTTTTTACACGTCAGTAATTCTCCAACTGCTGCTGATTTTAGGGATAGCAAAAATCTAGAATTGCGTTTAGTGGGAGAATCAGTAGAAAGATACTGCGCTACATTCATTCCGCTGTCAGTTTTAGCGAGATGCGAAAAGAAATACAGAACACAAGATTCTGCTGCAGAGGACACGTGGGATGACTCTGTGAAGGCAGAGAATCTCTTAGGCGAAAGTGCTCAGTTTCCCCTTGAGCAAGTTTATAGTGGTCTCTCTCGTCTATTTCCTAAAATATTCTCCCCGCTTAGTAGCTCGGGAGTGGCGGCTCATAAATTTTTATATGAAGCGAGGATGTCCGCCGCCCTTGAATTGATTGAGAGAGATGCGCTTTTAACTGCATGGCGGTTAGCAGATGCAAAGCATTTTTGCCCTTTTATTTCTTTCTCGGCTAAGCAGTTAAATCAGTTGCCTGAGCTTGAATGGACAAAAAGGTGTGCTGAAAAGCAATCGCACCAACTTCACTTGATAGGCATAAAGAATGAGCTGCAGCTGCCAATTGTACTAGCATTTACCTTGCCCCAGGAAAAGGTGAAAACTTCCAGCAATTTCGGTTCAGGCATTGGCTTAACATGGGGATGTGCGATTCGTAAGGCCTTATGCGAAATTTTGCAAGGCCTGGCTGCACCCGATCAAGAGCTTCCTAAAGACGTACCGCATAGCTTTATAGAACGACCTCGATATTGGAAACTTCCAGAAAGGGCTCAAATTCTAAAAAAGCGTTTTAAGGCAAAACAAGAACAACTTTCTGAAGAGGCTTTCGGCACAAAGCACCCTCTTCCAGATGCGAGTCATACGTTCATGCGCGCAATTTTCTTTGTCAATTTGACAACACCCGATGTTGCTCTAGCTGGGTGGCATGTGGTGCGCGCACTTTGTAAAGATTTTGAGCCATTTTCTGGCAGTTACAAATTTGAAAAGCCCAATATTGAGCGGATCAACAGATTTCTTGTTGAACATAATGTGGATCGTGTTACCGAAATCAATATAGATCCTTTCCCGTTTGCATAAAGGAAAAACATGCGCGCCTTGCTGACTCGCTTACATCTTTTACCACAAGGGGTGAAATATCCCGATGGGAGCTGGAGATTAGTACAGCCGACTCATGGTTCCCCTTGCAGTAGTGATTTGTTAGCACAGCAGGCAAGTAATGCTCCGAATTTTTTTGTGAAGCATTCAGCCGAATCTCGCGAAAATTGGGAGCAGATTTCTTCGGCTGAAGTTGTTCGCTATTTGCGTACGCGGCATCCACAGCTGCAATTTTTTGATTTTAGCGAGCGCTGTGATCTCCTATTAATAACTTATATACAAGCGATAGGTACTTCTTCCTCTTATTGGATTGGAGGCCACGCTGGAGCGTCTCATTTTATAAAAAGTGAAGCAAAAAATCGCGCAATTAGCGAAGTTATGGAGCGCACTGTATTAGCCGAACTCAAGGTGCCTTTAAGCATAGTGTGGGGAAGTGGGGTAGCACCTCACCAAGAATTGGCACAACTCAAAGCCATAGAAGAAGGTCTCGAGCGATGGATTACCTATAATGCTTGGGTCCAATCTGCAGGGTTTCATTTCTATGAAGTTTCCAGGCACGATTTTGCTACCAGCAGCCTTGCGGAAATGGTGTTATTTGAGTGGGGTAAATATTCCCCAGAAATTAGTTATTTTATAATAGAAAATCCCTATTTTATTCCCGTAGTTCTTGTAAGAATTCGAGTGTCGGTTGCAGATTGCGAATGGTGTTTTTTTGGGAACGGGATCGGTGATATATTTTTACATGCGTTAAATAAGTCATTGCTAGAAACCTTGCAATTTATTCCAGGCAAAGAACAGTTGTCATGGTTATTGAAAGCCATAGAAACAAAATCATCAGATGCACGTATTGCCGATTGGAAAATTACTAATATCGACCTCATAAAAAATAAAAAATCCAATTTAGTCGCGAAAGAAAAATGCGAAAATCTAATAAGCCAAGACATGTATGCCAAACAAGGCTTAGAAATTTTGAATAAAATTGGTGGTTATGTGGAAGCCTATTCTGTTGGCGAGTGTCCTGGAATATATCTTGCTTGCGCCTACTTACCTGGTAAAAAGCATTGGAGTGATTACAAAGGGGTTCCGATCGCATGAAACAAGGTATTTCCCAATCGATTGCGCTTCTTAAGATTGCTAATTTTATAGTCATTGTAGGCAGTGGTATTACATGGACAGGATTAAGTTACGATTTGGCCGCTCGGTATGATGACCCACGATTTATGGGTCTCATGCAGATGCTTTCTGTGATCGCGAGTTTTTTCGGTCCATTTATTGCACTATGGTTAAATTCTCGTTGTCTGGTTCGTTCCATAGTTATTTTTAGCGAATTTGTGGCAGCACTATCTTGCATAGCTATTTTTTTGGTCCTGACTCCTGTTAATTTTGGATATCAGATGATTTTTCCAATACTTATCTTTGTTTTAGTCATATTACTTGCAGGATCGATCAGTGGATTATTCATAGAGCCTTTGTATGCAAATCTTATAGAAAAACGAGACGGCTCGGATCAGAATGTGCGTCGGGAATTTGCAAATTTTGCCTCCTTTGGCATTCTTGGCAAACTATGCGGTATGAGCCTCGGGCCTTTAGTTTTTGCATCGTTCGATTATTATTCATTGTTGCTCAATGCAGCTTCATTTTTGCTTTCATTTTTCCTTTGTTGGGCTGCAATGAATCGAGTCCCGAGCGATATGCGTCTTATTTCGATCCGGCCCGAGCAAGTGACAATTTTTAAAAAATCAACATGGGCAGAAGTTTTTAAGTTGCCTCTCATAGAAACAGCCATGTCCAACTCAATGATTTTCGTTGTTGTATTAGCTATGAGCACTAAAGCGATCGTGCTTCAAGCTTCAACGCTTCAAATGTCGTTATTTTGGTTTGGAGCAACCGGATGTGCTTTTTTTGCGCATTTTTCGCTTTCTCGGTTCATCAAAATCAGCGATTTTTTCTTCTCTCTCGAGAGAAGGTATGGTTTTCTGCAGGCGATTCCGATTGCTATAGGGTTGTTTGCGAAAGAAATGGTTTGGTTGCTGATTGCACAGTGGTTATTTTCTTTGTTAAATCCATTAACTACAAATCAGAGTCGCACCGATTTTTACCGTATTTATGGACGCGATTCCAATAATGCATTAGATGCATATGCTATGAGGAATATTCTTTCTAACGTGATAATTATTGCGTTTTCTCTGGTAGTTGCGCTTGTAGACAGCTCAGTAAGTAGCGTATTGCTTCCTTGTACACTTATCAGCCTTGTTTTCTTGCGCTGGGCAATTGCTTTACGAGTCCGATTGCAGGGTGGGTATAGTCATGGTTAGCTGTGAACGGCTCGTATTTTTAAGCCCTTGCATTGCATCCACTATTTCTTCACCAGGTAGTGCAACAATAAGTCTGTAAATTCAGATCAGGCTTTTTTAAAAAAATTATTTCACTCTTAGATATATTGAAATAAAAAAGGTCCGAGACAACAATTCTTCTTTTCAACTCACTCAAAAATC
>JAFEGQ010000094.1 GCA_018239785.1 Verrucomicrobiota bacterium | reverse complement strand
GAGATGAGGCCTTTCTTCTCATAGCCTATTCTGCTCCAATGCGCGCAAGCGCAAGAGCAGCCCGAGACTTCTACTTGCTAACCTCATGCTTTCGCTCTCCTCATCAATTTCGAAAGAGGTCTACTTAGTATCACCAAGCGGAGGTCAAGAAATCGACGATTTTCATCGCAATCTCCTCATAAAGAGGATGCCTTGCCACCTCTTCCGCTTCATCAATGGGGGTAAATTGACCCAAAGATTCCTGATAGAGTTTATTGTCTGTGCTCAAAGGGTCAAAAGGGTAGTCGATGACCGCCTTCACACAAAAAGGGCCTAAAGCAATGCAATCTTGTGCGACATCCATCACAGTGACCTCCACCGTCACGATCAGCCTGCCTTCATTAGGGACGAGCTGATTCACCGTCTTGCCCGCTTTATTGGTGTCGAAGGTGTAGCCAATGTTCTCACGCCCCCGGTCTGCAAAGCTGATGCAGAGCAAAAGCTCTCCCCCTTCCGAGCAATACTTAAAACGACCGCTCCGAGCAATTGCATGAACAACGGTGTCTGTTAAATGACCATCGAGATCTCCCTTCGCATAAGGGACCGAAATGGTGCGGTAGGAGGCTAAGGTAGAGGGCTCTCTAAGGTGGTACCCACAGCTTGTGCACATAACAAGAGCTGTGAGAATCAGCCTCTTCACGGCGCCAATTCTGCTCCAGCTAACGTCTCTGTGCCACCTTCCAGAGGCTGTCCCTCTAATGGCTGACCAAGAGCTGCTAAGCGCTCCGCAGAATAACTGGCCGCACCTGTTTCCCCATATTCAAGGGCTGCATTGCGATAGTAGACGCAAGCGGCGATAGCTTTGCCAGCGCGCTCAAAAAAACGGCCCGTATCCACGAGAGCTTCGGCAAGAATTTCCCTCATTTGATCGATCACCCCTTCTGCCTCTTCCAGACGTGGGCTGGCGGGAAAATCGTGTCGAAATTTGCGCAGTGTCACCTGAGCCAAGGGCAAAAGATCGGGGTTATGGGGCTGCTCGCGGCAATGGTCGCGGTAGAGCTCCATGATGGCTAAATAAGCTTCAGGGGATCGTTTATGGCGAGGAAAACGGTTGATGAGCGTCTGAAAGCTCTGAATCGCAAGCAAATACTCCTTCATTTC
>JAFEGQ010000093.1 GCA_018239785.1 Verrucomicrobiota bacterium | reverse complement strand
CGACATAGTGCAGGACATTGTACCTCCTTCGTGGAAAAATAAGAGAGGCATCATCGCGCTTTTAGTCCTCAACCATCAACGAAAATCTTCATGCGGAAGCCCTGAGGGGTGGCAGGACTTATGACAACCACCATTTTAACAACGGCCAATAAGCTCTCGCGCCTTGGGCAGTTGACCCTCGGAGGAAGCAGTCTAGCTTGTCTAGGGTTTGAAAGAGCGGTGTTTCTCTGTCAGGAGTTTAAGTTTTCGGGAAAAGTTTTTGTCGATGTGGAGATTAACACCGCCATGAATGCGCTGCAGGACTATGCGGAAGGTAAAGAGGGGACGCTGATCTACGGCTTTAAGGGTGATAAAGGGCAGATGATCCGCATCGATTTATTTAATTTTGGGGAAGGGGAAGTGGCAAGTTTATTGAATCAGTTAGATGAAAAAAGCAAGCAGGTTTTGGTAAATGACATTAAGATTATTGCCGACTGGAAATCCGATCCCCAGGGTCCTAAGAACGGAAAAATCTTTTGCTCTGTGGAGAACGGCATTCTCAAGGTTGAACATCCGCGCATTGCGCATATCGAGTTTGTGACCACAGCGGTCTCTCCTTAAATAATATAAATATTTGCATCTCTCTTATTGATTCAAATTGCTTCAAATGTTAAAATACTGTTAATATAGTTAAAATTTGTTGATCAAGGAGTCATAACGGATGGTAGCCCCAATTTCGAAGAGCAAAGTGTGTGTAGGAGTTGGAATTGCTGGACTTGCTGCAACAGCGGCGTTGGCGTGGACGCGTAAAATCTCGCGCGTTGGGCAACTGGCCATTGGCGGAAGTAGCTTAGCTTGTGTGGGGTTAGGATTAATCTCTCAGGGAGTGCGAGGGAAACAGCCATCGAGGATCTCGATTGAGGGGGCTCAGGTGGAGATCTTGAACCCTCAAGAGGGGATGTCATTTTGCGAGGCGCAATTCAAAATTACGAACAAAAACCAAGAGCCTCAAATCCGCACGGGTCAACAAATGATAAAAAATTATGAGCTGGATAGAGCTGTACAAATTCGCGATCGATTCAATTTTGTTATCAAAGAAGCGCCTAAAGTGGGCTTGGACACGGCGATCATGGGACTGGAGAGCTACAAAAAAGGCAAGCAGGGCGAGTTTAACTATCAGTTTAAAGATAAAAAAATAAATTTATTTGACTCTGTCAATTTACAAAAGGTTGTTGGCGGCTTAGGCGAACAAGACAAGCAAGTGTTAGCTAACGACATTCAGACCCTGATCAAGCATCAGATGATCGGAAATGGCGGTCTTTTTGCGAAAAAAGGAGAAAATATTGTGAAGCTGGAGAGCAAGGAGATCGCCAAACTGGCGGGGCTCGTGCAATCGGTCTTCCCCAAAGACGGTGGCGTTTATCCTAAGAAAACGTTTGAGCAAATGTCGGAAGAGGGAGCAACTAACAACTAACCGCAATTCTCAACTAGCAATTTGGGCTCCAGTCGCATAGAATCAGACGAAGTTTGGACTGATAGCTCAGCTGGATAGAGCACCCGCCTTCTAAGCGGGCGGTCACAGGTTCGAATCCTGTTCAGTCCGATGCAGTTGATTGGAGATTATAAGCCAGAATTTGAAGTTTTGCCGGGGGCAAAATTTGAAGAACTCCTTTCTGCGTTGCAGAAAGCGGCAGAGCCCTGCTTTTTGCTTCCCCGTCTTTTGAAGGCGCTCGGCGCTTTGGGCAGGCGTTTCGAAGAATTTGAAAGCTGGCTCGATCAGCAATCGCTCACTTTTGAAGAAAATCGGCGATTGAGGGGGAAAATCGCGGGCCGTTTTTTGCCCCGTGAGGAGTATCAGTTTTTTTTCCCTGTAGGGGGAGCTAAGCGGTACAAGGGGCCCCACATTGTTACAGCACACGCCTCTCCTGACCTGGATACAGCGGTCGCCAGTTTTTGGGGCTGGTTAGATGCGTTTGCGGCGCGGATCACCTTAGATCGGCATGAGTGGAATTTCCCAGGAGGCGTCCCCACGCCTCAGATTGAAAGGCTTTTTAATTCAGCGTTTGGAGAAAATTTCTTCTCCACATTGCCCACCTCCCATCTTCAGCTGCAAGGGTTTGGGACAGTGTCGCTTCGCGATTTTTGTAATCGAGAAGAGGTGAAGATCGGTCCAGATTTACAAGTCATCAGTGTGGTGGATCACCATCGCGCCTCTTTGCAAACGATCAAACCCGCCACTTGCATTTTGGGCGATGTCGCCTCTTGCAACACGTTAGTGGCGGAAGTGCAATTTCGGATGAACGATCGCTATGAACGCCCGAGAGGGCTCTTCTTCGTCGCAAAAGAGCGGTGTCAGCTCGAATACTGGATGCTTTTACATGCCATCATCGACGATACCGACTTGCTCGAGCGGGTGACGTTGCGCGATGTTGAGGTGACAGCTGAGCTGATCAATCGCCTAAAAGGGGAAGAGGTCGCTGTGATCGATGCCACCCACCCCTTCGAAGCAGCTAAAGCGCTTCTTAAATCACCCGACCTCCACTCTCTCTATAGTAAGATCTACCATGTGCGGGAAGCAGAGGTATTGCGCGATTTACAGGCCGCTGCTACGGGCAAGCGCTCTTATCTTTTTGCCGATACAAAAGAGCAAAAAGGGAAGGCGCGGGTGGGGCAGGCAAAATTATTTTCCTGCAACTTCCCCCACTTTGCAGAAAATGCACACCTGCTCCGCTCCCATTGGGCGACAGAAGCCGAAGCGATCTATCATAAACGGCCCCACCTCAATCTCCACATGCAAATGATCAGCACAATTGCTGGAGCTGATGAGGTTTACCGTGGCAAGCAGGGGGAATACGACCACCAAGATGAGTTGTGGATGTGGGTGGCCCCTACAGATGAAGGGCAGCAGCAGTTAGAGCACTACCTTTCCAATTTCACGAGTAGTCCAGAAGTGTCTACCTTACCGATTCATGTCGACTTGATTGGACCTAAGCTCGATCGGTTGCAGGCAACCTTTGCAAAGCATTTCAAAGAGGTGCGTCTCAAGCCCTCCAAAGAGCTTAAGACGCCCATAGCGGTCCTTCGCTTTTCTGCGGGGAAGATCACGTCGCGCAAAGCGAACATTACCCCACACCTTTAAACAGCAGGCTTTCCGCCGCCTTCTTCTTGCTCAAGGATTTCGAGGTTCACTCGAATTCCAGCGCGTGATGCCACAGATACTAACAGGGTGCGGATCGCGTTGATCGTTTTCCCCTTTTTTCCAATGATTTTGCCGATATCTGATTTATCGACTGATAGCTCGAGGATCACTGTTTGTGTGCCACCGATCTCTTTGATTTTAACTTTATCGGGATTGTCTACCAAGTTTTTGACGACGTATTCGACGAATTCCTTCATGACTCGATCCTTTGGGAAGAATGGTGTAAAACCCTCTCAAGAGAGGTTGGAGAATAGGATAGGAAAGGCAAAATTATCCTACTAGAAAAATGTTCTGCGAGGGGTTAAGCATTCTGCGCTGCCTGGGAGAACATCCGCTGATGTTTTTTCAGCTCGTTCATAATTGACATCGCTATCCCTACCAGAAAGGCGTGGTAGATCTTATTTCCTTCGGAAGGATCGACCTTCATGAGGTCATGCATGTTATTGGGAATCGTATGGAGCGATTGGGTACTTAAATTCTGAGCTTCTTGGTTGCCCGGCTTGGTGTAGACGTCCAGAGAGTCATAGTATTTGCCAGGGGTCTTTGCAACGCCAAATTCTTGTGTTCCGATCATTTTACCCCCTTGAGCCGGATTGTGGTCATAGGTTACCACAGTTGCTAATTTCGAGGTTTTCACTCCAGAGGGGGGGTGCAGGTCTTGAGAGGTGCTGATCTTATAGTAGTGGCCTGTGTTGGGATCCTGATATTCTTTTGCGCCTGTTTTCATAAAATTTTGCAGCGCCGTTTTCATGCCTAGAGGGACTTGAACGGCAGTGGGTGGAGGGGCACTCTCGAGGCTAAAGGGCTTGATGGACCCTGCACCTTGGGGGGCTGGTTGTGGG
The DNA here is from genome assembly GCA_018239785.1 of Verrucomicrobiota bacterium. Taxonomy (GTDB): domain Bacteria; phylum Chlamydiota; class Chlamydiia; order Chlamydiales; family JAFEGQ01; genus JAFEGQ01. The sequence continues at coordinate 3,155 of JAFEGQ010000093.1, read as the reverse complement.
ACCCCTGTTTGCTCAACTTGGGGTTGCTGAGGGGGGCCTGATCCAATCCGTTCGCTCATGATTCGTCTTATAGCAGATGAGGAGCTCAAGGCGCGAATCTTTTTGTGAACTGCGGAGGAGGGGGAGCGAGAATTTCGAGGGGCTGCCCTGTGATCGGATGGGTGAATTTGAGACGTTGGGCGTGCAGCATGAGACGATCAGCTGCTGAGGTGCCATAGAGCTTGTCTCCCAAAATTGGGGTGCGATGATGCTGCAGATGGACCCGAATTTGGTGGGTGCGGCCCGTTTCAATGATCGCTTGTACGAGGGCATATTTTTCATTTCTCTTGAGGACGTGGAGATGGGTCACTGCCCGTTTCCCTTTTTCCGTGACGGTCATTTTTTTTCGATCGTTTGGAGAGCGCCCAATGGGGGCGTCGATTGTCACGTTGCCAGGGGAGCCTACGGTGATGGCTAGATATTCCTTATAGACTTTTCTTTCTGCAAAGGCTTGAGAGAGAGCAAATTGCGCCTCTTTTGTCTTGGCAGCAATGAGGACACCGCTGGTTTCTTTATCGAGCCGATGGACAATGCCGGGGCGCACACCCCCTTCTGGCAAGCTTTTGCAGTGGTGTAAGAGCGCGTTGACAAAGGTGCCCGACCAATTGCCAGCCCCTGGATGGACAACGAGGCCAGAGGGCTTGTCGATAGCGATCAGGGACTCATCTTCGTAGAGGAGATGGAGAGGAATATTTTCGGCTTCAAGAGCAATTTCGGGAGCAGAGGCAAATGTGATCTGGACCTCATCGCCCAAGAGGGGGCGATCCCGCTTCTTTGGAGGTTTGCCATTGAGCAGTATAAGTCCTTGATCGATCAGGCTTTGAAAGTAAACCCTCGATTGACCTGGATAGCGGCGCGCTAAGAGCTTATCGAGGCGTAGGTCTTCATCAAATGAGGTGATCAGAAAGGTTTGCATGGCATCTAGTCTAGCAAACCGCTCGTTTTAATGTTTCTTAGAAAAAAGATGGGTCATCGTTTTCATGGTATTGAGTAGCTCTTGCATCATCGTGGTTTTCACAAAGAGCTCTAGGGCTTGTTGGTTGGGGATGGTGGTCTTTTTTTTGTCTGCCGGCTGTATTTTGTGTAATTCGTAGTCTTTTAATGGATTCGGGCCTTGAGATGGTTCCATAGTTCCCTCCTCTGCTCCTCTTATTGTACCATAGAACATAAATTTATACATTAAATTTATGTTTTATAAGCACTTGCTTTCCTTTGAAGGCAAAAGCAAGGGATAAGATCCGTTTTACGCCCCTTGCGGAAAGCTCGGCAGTGTACTTTTTGTCTTCGATTTGTTGAAAAGCGGACTGAACTGCGGTCTCCAAGTCGGAGTTTTCAAAGCGCCCTACTTTTTTAAATTCCATGACGATGCCTAAGTGGTCGGGGTTTTTAGGCAATAGCATGACATCATATCTGCCAAATCCGCTTTCACGGTTGGATTTCACCTCATAGCTCCCTTTAAGCCCTACTAACATCCCCAAGACAAAGGCGTGATAAATTTTCTCCGAAGCATCTTCTGGAACGTCAAAAATGCTTACAGAGGTGGCCATAAATTCTTGGAAAATTTGAGAGAACGTGTCGATATCGCCTTGGATGAGGCTGCTTAAGAGGAGTCGATAGTTGTGCTCATGGATGCTGTTGGTAAACCATTCTAGGATCATAGTTTTGTAGAGTTCCCCAACTTCCAGATTGGGGATTTTTAAGCGAACAGGCGTTCCATAAGATGGGGTCGCATCGAGGGTCAAATAGCCACTATAGAGAAGTAAAGACCAAAGAGTGTTGAGGTTTTGCTTAAGCTGGGGAAATACCAAGCCCTCTTCGATGCTTTTTTCGACGGTCCCACCCTTGAGGAGTTCTTCCACATCTGCTTTGAGGTCGTCTGGTCCTTGGGCAATCAGGTGCTTCACTAAAGCATTGTCGCTTGTATTGACCCAATAGGGGGCAAGAAGGCCCTGTTTAGCGATGCAGTTTAAAACAGACCAGGGGTTATGAAGCCCCTTGCAGGAGCCTATGCGATAACCGTCGTACCATTGGCTGATTAAAGGGAGCTGGTCGGCTAGGTCGCACTGTTTTAAAAGCCCACCAACTTCTGACTCTAACCATCCAAATTTATCACTAAATGCCTCATCCAAGATCGTAAACGTGATCACATTATTGAGGCCGGAGAAGATGCTTTCCTTAGCAATACGGAGAATGCCGGTAAGGACCCCTAACTGCAAGTGGGAATTGTCTTTCAGGCAACCCGAAAGCAAATTGCGTAAAAATTCAATCAAAACATCGTAATAGCTCCCCGTATAGGCCGCATGCACAGGGGCGTCATATTCATCTATTAGCAAGATCACTTGCTGTTGATGGTAGCGGTGCATCCATTGAATAAGAAGGCGCAAACTTGTCGCACATTGAACGGCATCTTCCTCTTTTTGCACGATTTCTTTGTAAAATATTTTTTCGCTTTCATCTAAGAAATCTCCATCTAAAAGATATTTGTGACGCACAAATTCTTCAGCAAGAATTTGGCGAAAATGCTTAAAAGTGTGGTCCCAAGAAGAATATTTAATGTCTTTAAATGTCAGAAAAATGACGGGATATTGCCCCTGTAAGCTGCGGCACGCTGCATTTTTCCAGATTTTTAATTTGGCGAAGAGGTAGCTTGTGTCCTCTGTCGATTTTTCAAAAAAATAGCGGAGCATCGAGAGGTTCAACGTCTTTCCAAAACGGCGTGGGCGGGGGATCAGCGCGACTTGGGCGCTCGTCTCGACCAGCTCTTCGATCAGGTCAGTTTTATCGACGTAGGCATAGTTTTCGTCGATAATTTTTTTAAAATCACTAATCCCGATCGGAAGTCGCTTCCTCATAAGCGCAAGAATAGCAAAAAAAGGATAGGAATCCAATGTCTTGGCTGTTGCAAGCAGGAGTTGTGAGCTGCTAGCAGAATTTTTGAGGGCTTTTAAAAAATCTTAACGCGAAAATAACGCAACAAGTTAGAGTTTGATTTTTCCTGTAAACTCTGAACAAGGAGACGAAGATGCTGAATGCTATACCCAAATAACCTGAAGAATTGGTTTTGGGCCTGCGTCAAAGCCCCGCGGTTCGACGATCTCAACCAACACAATATTACT
>JAFEGQ010000092.1 GCA_018239785.1 Verrucomicrobiota bacterium | reverse complement strand
TAACCTCCTGAAACAGGAAAAGACTGCGAAATGCGGAATAGAGATCAAGCGTCAAATGGCTGGCTGGGATGAGGAGTATTTGTTGCAGGTGATAGGCGTTAAATGTTTTTCATGAAATCGCCCTGCGCATTGCGCCGATATTCGACAACTTTATAGCCGATATTAACGAGACAAAGAACAATAAGCCCAGGGTGGATCCAATCGAGAACAGGACCCATGACTTTAGCGATTCCTGTAAAACCCATGGTCGAGATCAGAAAGGAGATTCCTAGGGTGATGATAATCGGAGGGATATATCCCCCTTTGCGCTTGAGGACTTCATCGTATAAAAAATTAGAGCAAACAGCGACTAAAGAGATCGCCGTTGTTAAGCAGGCCATGCCGACAGCGACGCAGGCGACAATTCCGCCCCAGGGGCCGAGCATTTTTAAACTAATGGCTCGAATGACCTCTTCGGGCTCTCCTCCGAGATTGACGTTGGAGGCGTGGAAAAGACCTACATAAGCCAGTCCTACATACACCAAGAGGAGGAGGCCCCCTCCAATGATCATCGACCAAAAGGTGCGACTGATAAATTCTTTTTGATTAGGATTGCCATGCCTGAGGGTTTCCATCAGAACTCCGGCGTAGAGGAAGGCGGCGATCAGATCGAGGAGGCTATACCCTAGGGAGAGTCCCTTCCAAAGGCTCTCTCCTCCTGTATGGTTGGTCACTAAGGTTTCAGGAGGCGTGAGGACCCCTTGGACGATGATGACCCCTAGAGAGAGGAGGAGGATGGGGGTGAGGATATAGGCCAGGAGTGCAAAGGTGCGGTTTTTGCGCACGACAAATAAAAAAGTTCCTAAGCATGCAAGAGCGCTAAAAACGGGGAGGGACATGTCGGGCAAGTAGGGGTAGACGGTGGCGTAGGAGATCGTGAAGAGGCGGGGGATGGCGCCAAAGGGACCTAAAATGGCGATCAAGAGGGCAAAAAGAGCAAAGCCCGTTTTTTTTCCAAGCCGTGCGAAAAATGCGCGCCAATCTCCTTTGTAGAACATCATGGCGATAAACCCAATGAGGGGGACAGCAACTCCGGCAAACAAGAAACCCAATAGGGCAGTAGGAATATTCTCCCCTGCATAATCGCCGAGGAGGACGGGAAACACGACGTTGCCAGCGCCGAACATCATGCTAAAGAGCATGAAGCTGCCTTTGATGATTTCCAGTATTTTTTCTTTCATAAAGATATTTTAAACCTTTTTATGGCTCCCGTCAAGCTTTTTCAAGCTTTGGAAGCTCTGCTATTGAGCGCAACCCAAAGTGTTTCAAGAACTTCGGTGTTGTGCCATAAAGTGCGGGGCGCCCTGGGGTATCGCATCGTCCGACTGTTTCTACCAACCCTCGCTCTACCAAGGTGGCGAGAATGGCTGAAGAGTCCACACCTCTTAATGCCTCAATTGCAGGTCGGCTCATCGGTTGCTTATAGGCAATAATGGCTAAAACTTCGAGAGAGGCTCGAGAGAGTTTCTCACCTCGCCGCCCAAAGTGCAAGCGCTGTAAATAAGAGTTATATTCTTCTCGTGTGCGAAGGAGGTAGCCTGTGGGAAGTTTTTCCAGACAAAATGCCCGCTTGGTGTGTGTGTAGTCCTCCGCAAGAGCAACAAGCGCTTTTTCGATGGTGTCCAAGGGGAGGGGGTAGCTTAGGGAGACAAGATCGCGCAAGAGGGGGGTGGGGAGGGGCTCGGCCGAGGAGAAAAGGAGCGCTTCAATGATTTGCTTCACTTCCAGATGGAGTTCTTGCTCCCCTTTTGCCACAGGGATCATTGAAGCTTCTCGTTCGGCGATCTCCATCTTTTCCACAAGAAAATTTAGCTGGTTGGACATAAGAGGAAGAGTTCTCCTGTTTGCTTGTCTTTATCAATTCGGATCTTCCCCCCTTTGATGAGTTCGAGGAGGGCAAGAAAAAGGACGATCCATTCGGTGTGAGAGGTGTGGGCGGAAAAAAGGGGGAGGCAGGGGAGCCCATTTTCGTTTTGGACTTGAGTCAAAAGGGATTGCATCGCTTCATGAACATTCCAAGAGTCTTCTTTTAGAAGGCGCACCTGTTGCTCTGCGGAGCGCTTGAGCAGTTTCTCCAGCTGCTCGGAGAGCTCTTCGGGGCAAAGGGGTTCAAGTTCCTTGAATCGAGGTTCCTCTGTGATCGGGGGGGAGGCTCTGCCGAAAAATGGGGCTTCTTTTTCTTCCAACTGTGAGAGGGTACGGGCCGCTTCCTGTAATCTGCAGTATTCGACGACTTGAGAGAGCATTTCAAAGCGGGGGTCGGGATCTTCTTCAGGAGTTTCTTGACTGTTATTTTCTTTGGGGAGAAGAGCTCTACTTTTCATGAGCAGCAACGAAGAGGTGGTAACGAGAAAATCGCCCCCCTGGTTGAGCTCCAAATTGAGCTCTGTTTGCTCGAGCCGCATCAGAAACTGGCGGGTGAGCTCGGCTAAGGGCAAATCGCTGATGTCGAGTTCGCTTTTTTGGACGAGGTGGAGCAGGAGTTCAAGAGGTCCTTCAAAGCGGTCGAGATTAAATTGTTGTTTAGAAGGGTTGAGCATGTTGACCTACGGTCCCTGACTATAGAGGAGGAGATGCGTGGCGTCAAACTCCAAACTGAGAGGCTGTGTTGTACCAAACTTCTGCGAGGGGGTTTTGTCGCATGGCGGCAAAGGCTTGAGCATTGAGAAGGGCGATTTCATAAGAGGGGTCAAGATCGTAAATTTCTTTTGCATACTTAGCGACAAGGTCGTAATTTTTGCGCGCAAAGGCGAGTTTGCAAAGAAAACATTTCCCTTCTTTAAGGAGATTGGGATCGGCTTTGAGCAGGAGATCGTAGGCTTTTTGATCCTCCTTGGTTTCGAGATAGACTTTTGCCAGCGCTTCAATGGCCCAATGTCTGATTTCGAGGTCTTTGCAGAAGAGGACGGGTTTTAAAAGAGATTTGGCTTTTGCAAAATCTCCCGCATTGAAAGCTTTGACTCCCTCCATGTAGCAACTAAAAGGGCTTTTTGTCGTCGCCATCTCTTCCTCAGGGGAGCGAAGGGCCTGGAAGTTGCGCAGTCCATAGACGACGAGAAAGAGCATGAACATGAAGGCGCCGCGCTCATAAAGATAGGGGAGAGCTGCAAGGGCGCAAAGGAAGCCTAAGAAGATAGCCGCTTTGTGCCCTGCAGATCCAAATTTCTTTTCCAAGAGGTAGCGCAGGAGATAGCCTCCGTCAAGGGGAGCAAGGGGAATGAGGTTGAAAATCAGCCAAAAGATGTTGAGATGGAAGGTGAGATAGAGGGCGTACTGTAAATAGGGATGGGCGGCAAAAATATTAGCTTTGAGGAGCCCATAGGAAAGAGCGATGAGCAGACCTGTGACGAGAGGGCCGTTCAGGGTGATCAAAAAAGATTGCTTGGGAGTGATGCCGCGGCCGTCATAGATGGCTTTTCCCCCAAAGGCTTCTAACACAACCGATGGCTTGGCACCAAAAAAGGCAGCGGTGAGCGCATGACCATATTCGTGGGCGAGGAGGCTTAAAAAGAAGACGCCCCCGCAGAGTAAACCCTCAATAGAGAGGCCGTCATAAATACGGGTAAAAAAAATCAGAAACACCCAGAACATGGGGTGAATATAGATCGGAATATTGAAGAGTCTCAGGTGCAATCTTTCAGCCTCTTTTGGAGGCGAGTCTAAGCAGCTATTAGTTTCTAGTCATGCAAAAAGTTAAGAGGTCCTAGTCCAGAACCGAGTTGATAGTTGGCGCCAGCGCAAAGAGCGCTGTGTAGAAAGCTTTTTGCCTGTTGTATGGCTTCTTTGAGAGGGTGTTTTTTTGCTACAAGTGCTGCAATCGCTGCAGAGAGGGTGCATCCGGTGCCATGCGTATTTTTGGTGGCGACGGGAGGGTGGGTCAACCACTCGAGTTGCCCCGTTTGTGAACAGAAGCAATCGCTTCCTGGCGCTTCGGGAAGATGCCCTCCTTTAATTAAGACATTTTTTATCCCTCTATCGATGAACATTATCGCTGCTTTTTCCATCTCTCGTTGCGTTGTGATTTTTTGGTGGAGCAGTTCAGAGGCTTCATAAAGGTTGGGGGTCACAAGGAGAGCAAGGGGGAGAAGGTTCCAAAGAGCTGCAAGGGATGTTTTTTTTAAGAGGCAATCTCCGCTTGTAGAAGCCATGACAGGGTCGAGGATGATGGGGGTAGAGACCTGGGAGAGTTGTGAGGTGACCACCTCAATGATCTGAGGATCGAAAAGCATGCCAATCTTGATCGCATCGGTTCCGATGTCTGACAAAATGGAGTGAAGTTGCTGTTCCACCACTGAAGGGGGCAGCGAAAACACTGCCTGCACTCCCACTGTATTTTGTGCGGTGATCGCGGTAATGGCACTCATCCCAAAACACCCAAATGCGAAAAACGTCTTCAAATCGGCTTGAATGCCGGCTCCTCCTCCAGAGTCAGAGCCGGCAATGGTGAGCGCTCTAAGATACTTTTTCACGCCAAGCAACACGCAATGGGTTGGAGATCAAAATGGGGCGTTTGGGGGACGTAGGCGTTGGTGTAACAGGTGTTGACATCGAACTGAACGTCAGTCACTCCTAGGTGTCTGGCGTATCTGGACACTTTATTCCAATCCCGCTCGACGTTGAGCAAGGTGCGAGAGAAGAAGGGAAGAGTGCGTGAAAATACTTTTTTGTAAACATCTGTCCGCATCTGAGGTTTTGCGCGGCAAAGGAGCTCAAAAGCCTCGTCCGGCTGCTCAGTAGTAAAAGCAGTTCCCCTTGCTGTTGCCCGTAGAAAAGCCTGAATAAGTTGAGGATCTTGAAGCATTCTGTCAGGGATAATGTATTGGATGGAGCAAAAGCAGCAACACCCTAAGCCCGCCAATTGATCGAGGCGCAAGAGGCGAGATTTCCCATAAAGAGCTTCCAGTTCCACTTGCTGAAAGTTGATAAAACCGATCCCCGCATCGACCACTTGCCTTCCGATGGCGTCGACAACATTCATGCCGACGCGGACAGAGGTGTAGCTCGCTTGGTCGATCCCGGCTAATTGGGCCAGATCATCGATGATCTTTTTGCCAAATTCGCCGATATAACCGATCCGTTTCCCGGCGATGTCGGAAAAGTTTTTAATCCCACTCGATTCTAAGGTGAGCAGCCCTGTGGGAGGCTCGTCTAAGAGGGTAGCTATCGAGGTAATTGCCATCCCTTTAGCTCTGGCATTAAGAGTGTGAATCATCGCTTTTAGGCCAAAATCGACACTCCCGAGACCGACGATTTCGGTCACATCAGTGGGATCGGTGGGCTCTAAAATAGCGAGTTTGATCTCTTCTTCTTCGTAGAAGCCAAGAGCTTTAGCGACAAAGATTGGCGTATGGTACGGATTGGCGTACCAGTTTAAAAGCAGTGTTGTTTTTGTTTGATTTGCCATTTGAAATATCTCCTTAATTTCAATATGGCGAGGAGAAAAACCTCAGAGAGTGCACAAAAACGATCTCGTGCACCGACTGGCGTCCCTACGCTGGTGTGATCCAGATCAGGTTCAACGGTTATAATCTCAGCCGACAAAAGTTCGGCACCCCGCGCCATCAACGAACGAACTATCAAACGAAAGAGAGATTGGTGTCAATTGCCCAAAATGTTGCGAGTCGCTATGGTTTTGCGCGGATAGCACAGCGGCTAGATAGCTCAGTTGGTAGAGCAGAGGACTGAAAATCCTTGTGTCGCCGGTTCAAATCCGGCTCTGGCCAATTAAATATTCACCGGGCGCGCTCTAAATGAGCTGAGAAGTAGCCCCATAACCTGATCCGGGTAGTGCCGGCGGAGGGAGTGTGACAATGCAATCCATTGTAAAGAAGTTTTCATTCGAAAAATCTCTCCACTATGTGACCAAAGGACTTTTGACCTCCGAAGATCTTCCCCACCTTTGGAAAGCCATTAAGGGCGGGGTTGATGTGGTGCAATTGCGCCCTAAGACCCAAGATGATGTCAGAGACATTTACCTCAATGCGCAGTGGCTTAAAAGTGAGCTCGCCCCCTTCCCTGTTCTCCTCATCATCAATAACCATCTTGATATCGCTCTCGATTTGGAGCTCGGGGTCCACTTAGGACAGCGCGATTACCCCTACTTGCGCGCGCGAAAACTCATGGGAGAAGAGGCGATCATTGGATTGTCGATCGAAAAAGAGGAAGAGGCTTTTGAGGCGAAGGACTGGGATGTGGAGTACTTTGGAGCGGGTGTCTATCCCTCCTCGACAAAACCAGGTTATTCCAATTTGGGACTTGACGGAATCGGCAGGATCAAGCAATTTGTCACGAAACCTGTCGTTGCCATTGGGGGAATTAAAGTGGAAAATGCTCTCCAAGTGTCGCGCGTCGCTGATGGGCTTGCTGTTGTAGGTGCCATCGCAGATGCTCCTCATCCTGAGCAAGTGGCTCGGCAGTTGAAGGAGGCGATTTGCTCTCAGATTTAGGAGAGTGGGGATTGATCGAGCGGTTAAAGCCGCTTTTTTCCGATAAAATCGGTGATGATTGTGCCGTCGTTCCAATGGGCCATTTAGCTCAGCTATTTACCACAGATCTTTTAATTGAGCACCGCCATTTTACCAGGGAGATGCCCCCCTATGACCTCGGCTACAAAGCCCTAGCCGTCAACTTGAGCGATATCGCTGCTATGGGAGGCATTCCTAAGTATGCCCTCTTAGCAGGGGCCCTTCCAGACCACTTAAAAGTAGAATGGGCGATGGAGCTTTTGCGCGGCTTTGCAGCTTGCGCTAACAAGTATGAGGTCGAAGTGATCGGCGGAGATACTTGTGGCTCCAATGAAGATATCATGCTCAGCGTCACTGCCATTGGCGAAATGGAACTTGCCAAAGTGCGCCGCCGTAGCGATGCGCGGTTAGGCGATGCGATTGTTGTCATGGGAGAACTCGGAAGATTTGCTAGGAGCAACTATCAATGCGTGGTTGAACCCCAAATCGCCCTTGGTCGCAAATTGGCTGACAATCCTTTTGTGCATGCGATGATGGATCTGAGCGATGGACTTGCCTCCGATTTACCGAGAATTGCTGAGGCGAGTCGATGCGGTTTTGAAGTTGAATTGGGACAGCTCGATGAGGCAGCTGTCTGTGGAGGAGAGGATTATTGT
>JAFEGQ010000091.1 GCA_018239785.1 Verrucomicrobiota bacterium | reverse complement strand
GCTCCAATGCGCGCAAGCGCAAGAGCAGCCCGAGACTTCTACCTTACTTACCTTTATGCCAAGTGCCAGCCACCTAATCTTGACAACTGACATGATTGAATTTCGAAAGAGGTCTATTCTTAGATTTCCAGTCAATTATGATTGATTGTTTGCACGAGTGAGCAGATGAAGTGGGCGAGTTTTTGAGCGAGATCCGGCAGTCTTTTTCGCAACTCCGCAGAGCCTTTTGTTTCGGCATAGTCTGAGACGATTTTCCATAGCTTACAGGGGATCCCTTGCGCTTTTTGGACGATAGAATACCCCTCCATATCGACTAAGTCAGCGGATAGGGAGGGGCGCTGTCCCCACAGAGGAACAGGAGAGGTCAAGAGCGTATAGCCTTTTGTTCCAAGGATGAGGGGAGGGTGTTCTTCCAAACAGACTTGCCGAATTGGGCAAATCTGCCCGATGGACAATTCGTTACTTAGAGCTCCAGCAAGGCCTAGATTCCAAATTTCACGAATTCCTTCCGTTTTTGTACGAGCACCTACCCCCATCCCCGTGATCTGAATGAACCCTTGTGGAAAAGTAAAAAAGTGAGGAGCACAGGGCTTTGCGTCGAGCAGTTCGATAGTGGGCCTTGCTTCTAAAGGGTGGGCAAAAGCAATTAAGAGCATCGCCAGCAGGGTCCTTCGGGCAAAAGATGTTTAGCTCTAGCAATGGAAAAGAGTGTGTCGATTGCTTTTTCCCCTTCTTGGCTTAAAGCAAAGGTGTCTTCGGTGACATAGGTTTCGATATGCTTTTGTATCACTTTTGTATTTTTTTCATGGCTATGTTGGAGAAGATAAGATTGGCTCGCTTCTGGATGCGCATAGGCATAAGCTAAAGAGGCCTGAAGAATCGAAGCGAGGACAGGGACGAGCTCTCGCCGCACCGCTAGCCCTCCTAAAGGGATCGGCTGTTGATAGCACTCTTCCCAAAGAGCTCCTAAGTCTGCAATTAAGTGAAATCCCTTTTTCTCATAGGTGAAGCGTTGCTCATGAATGATCAAGGCAGCATCCACTGTTCCTTGAGAGAGGTGACTTAACGTCTCGTGATAAAGACAAAAGAGCTTGTCTTGAGGCGGAGGAGCGAGGAGAGAGAGGAGGAGATGGGCGGTCGTTTTTTGCCCTGGAAGCGCTACTTTTTTCTCCTCAAGAGCTTCAAGAGAAAAGGGCTCTTTTGCGACTAAAAGGGGGCCAACTCCTCGACCAAGAGCAACGCCGACGGGCAATAGTGCATAAGTATCGAGGACAGAGGCAAGGGCGGGAAAGGAGACTTTGCAAAGATCAGGAGTTTTGGTCGAGATAATGGTGTTGAGCTGTTCGATATCGGCGATGAGAGCGCGAGGAGGAGGGGCGTCGAGCAGCCCTGCAACCCAAGCATGAAAGGCAAAGGTGTCGTTGGGGCACGGGGAAAAAGCGATGCTATACGGTGAGGAGACCAATTTTAATGAGCGATTCTTTGAGGTTACTATTTTCAGCTTTGTCCAAAGCTCCAGAACTCGAGAGCCACTGGACGTAGGTTTTGGGCATCTCATGGAGCGCTTTACCTCTGTATTTTCCAAAAGGCATTTGAGAAGGGTTTTGAGAAGGCCCCTTTTTTGCCTCTAGAAGCTCTAAGACTGTTTGGATCGGCAGGTCATCGACAAGTCGCGTGTAGATTTGATAGAGGATCTGTACGTCGTCGAGAGCTCGGTGCGCATTGTTTTCCTCTATGCCAAAATACTCGCGCAAAAACTGCAAGCTATGTCTTGGTAAATGGGGAAGATAGCGGCGGGCCCACTTGAGGGTATCGAAGTAGCGCCACTGACCTGGCAAAGCGACGTTGCAGCGGCTGTACTCAGCGCGCAAGAAAAGACGGTCAAAAGCATCGTTGTTATGGGCAACAAGGACCGCTTCTCCTTCACAAAAGGAGGAAAAACGCTCTGCGATCTCGCCGAAGGAGGGAGCATCTGCTACCATCTCATCGCTGATCTTGTGGATCGCTGTGGCCTCAGGAGGAATGGGGGACTGAGGGCGGACGAACGAGACAAAAGTTGCATTGCGTTGAGGGTCATAAGCCGCAATTTCGACGATCTGATCGGTCTCATTGCGGACTCCCGTTGTCTCAAGGTCGTAAAAAATCGTTCGCATTTTACATGCTCCTTCCGTAATCAATGAGCCGAGGATCGATTTTCAGCCCCGCTTTTTGGGCATTTGGAACCGAGACGGTGAAGGTCACCGACTTGCCATGGACATTCAATTGGATGATTCCTCCTTTTTCAAGGAAATCTGAAGTCGTTCCTATAGTTAAGATAGGCTGTTTTTCAACCAATTTAAGCACCCTCTTGACTACATCTTCGTGCACAGATCCAAAATAGAGCATGTGGAACTGTTGGAAATTTGGTCCATTCAGCTGGTCCACTTCAAGGATCTGAAGCTTAAATTGTCTTTCCTGCAGATAACTTCTTCCGGCAATTCCCAAAGGATCTTGGCCGATGAGACCCATCGAAATGTGCATCGGGTTTCGAGAGGGCCAACTGACATAGGCAGGGAAATTGGAAATGAAGCCTGCGACTAATCGCTCCATCTGCTGTTGCAGGGGTGTTTGGGCAACTAGAGGCAGGCACACCAAAAGAAGAGATAGGAATTTTTTCAAACTTTCCGCTCGTGGATTTTTTGGGCTAACGAGGAGACTTTTGCGGCTTTCGCAACGGTCGACTTGTCGTCAGCAACT
>JAFEGQ010000090.1 GCA_018239785.1 Verrucomicrobiota bacterium | reverse complement strand
TGAAATTACAAAGCTAGCGCGAAAGGGAGAATTTTTCGGAGATGAAGTGCGTTTAACCAAGGAATCCTTAGAAAAATTCCCTTTTCGCGCTAGTTTTGCAATTACCTCCGGAGGATACCCATTGCGTAATTGGTACGACATTAGACAAAGGTCATAGTAGAATAGACGAGCGCAAAGTAGTCGTAACCAATAAGTTAGACTGGCTAGAAACACGCGAGGAATGGGTGGGCATAAAATCGATGATAGAGGTGACGTCTAAGCGCATTTGTAGTAGTCAAACTTCTTGCGAGAAGAGATATTACATATCAAGCAAAGACTGGGGTCCCGAAGAAGCCGGTGCAGCTATACGTAGTCACTGGTCCATAGAAAATCATCTTCATTGGTGCATGGATGTGGTTTTTTGCGAGGATGCAAGTCTTGCCAATGCTATGCATGCCGCAGAAAACCTAGCCATGTTTAGGAGAATGGCACAGGCGTTGATTCAACAAGACGTTGGAGGAACAGTGGGAATTGCAAAGCGGAGAAGAGAAGCGATGTGGGACGATACTTGCGCTTTACGGATATTAGGACGTCTCTTTCAAATGGACATCAAATCATTTTAATGAAAAGCCCCTGGCAATCGACCCTCTGTTACTCTTTCTAAGTCATTCTCTCTATGCCCTCTGTGTTCTCTTTGGTTATTTTTCTTAAAACCCCCAAAAACTGCATATGCAGATTTCAGGGGGATAGTGATTGCCTTGAAATACCCCCAAATGTTACATTTGCAGATGTTGGGGGTTTAGAAATGAGTCTATTTCTTGGAAGAAAAGAGGAACTCTCCCGTTTATCGCGCTTAAAGCGATTAAAAAAAGCATCTCTCGTGGTCGTAAAAGGACGGCGAAGAATTGGGAAAAGCACTCTCATCCAAGAGTTTGCAAAAAAAAAGCGCTTCATTTCCCTCTCGGGCCTCCCCCCTACCAGCGGGATCACTCAACAGAAGCAACGCGATGAGTTTGCAGACCAACTTTGTGTGCAATTGGGATTGCCGCGCGTCAGCTTCTCCACTTGGTCGGACGGCTTTAGATTTCTTAGCTCTCAGATAGGCAATAAAGAAATCGTTGTTTTATTCGATGAAATCTCTTGGATGGGAGGATTAGACGCAAGTTTTTTAGGCTCTTTAAAAACATGGTGGGACCAGGAAGCTAGCAAGAAAGAAGGGTTAATTCTCATCCTTTGCGGGTCTATCTCAACATGGATTGAGAAAAACATCCTCCAAAGCACAGGCTTTGTAGGGAGAATTTCCCTGGTCCTCCATCTCCAGCCCCTTTCCCTGCAAGAGTCGGTCTCCTTTCTGCGAAAAAAAGGGTTTGCCGGCTCCACTTACGAAGTCCTAAAAATCTTATCCGTTACTGGTGGTATTCCTTGGTATCTCGATCTCATTGACCCTAAGGAGAGCGCCGATCAGAACATCTATGAGCTCTGCTTTGAGCCAGCCAGCCAATTGATCAATGAATTTAAAACCATTTTTCACGATCTTTTTGAGCGTCAGGGGGAATCTTATCGAAACATTCTGCAGATTCTCGTCGAGGGAATGAAGACACAACAGCAAATCAAAGAGCTACTTAAGGGGGAGTTGGGAGGGACATTAAGTGAATATCTCAAAAACTTAGTCGCAGCTGGTTTCGTCTCAGAACACTACCAATGGTCTTTCAAAACAGGGGCTATAGCCAAACAAAAACTCTATCGCCTCAGCGATTGCTTCCTCCGTTTTCAACTAAAGTATGTGGAGCCCTATCGAGATCTCATTGAACAAGGTGCTTACAAGAAAGCAGCCTCAGGCAAACTCCCCGGCTGGGATACGATCATGGGCTTCCAGCTCGAGAGCCTGCTCCTCACGAACCGGGAGTTTCTGTTCAAGGCCTTGGGGGTAGATCCTGCAATAGTGCTTTGCGATAATCCCTTCCTCCAAACTCCCACAACAAGGAGAAGAGGGTGTCAGATCGATTACCTCATTCAGACGCAAATGAACACCTTGATTCTGTGTGAATTTAAGTTTAGCAAGAACGAATTGCGCTCCTCGATCCTCAAAGAATTACAAGAAAAAAAAGAGACACTTTCGGTCCCTAGAGGCTTTGGGAAAGCCCTTGCTCTCTTCCATCTTGGAGGGGTTTCTCCATCCATCGAAGAAAGCCCTCTGCTCTATCGCGTGATCGACCTCAGAGAGGCGCTAGAAGTATGCTAATCGAAGTTGTCCCTTACGACCCAAAATGGCCTCAACTGTTCGCAAGCGAAGCACTGCTCATCCAGCAAGCGTTAGGACCCAATTGCATCTCCATTCACCACATCGGCTCCACAGCAGTGCCTGGGCTGGCTGCCAAGCCGGTCATCGACATCATGCCTGTTGTCTCCTCGATTGAAGAGGTCAATGAAGCTGGAATGATCGCTGTTGGCTATGAAGCAAAAGGGGAATTTGGAATGCCCTTTAGGCGCTATTTTCAAAAGGGAAACCCGAGAACTCATCATGTCCATATCTTTGAGCAGGACAACCCAGAAATCGAAAGACATCTCAAGTTTCGCAATTGGATGCGAACGCATGAAGAAGACCGCAATGCATACGCAAAAATAAAATCGGATTTAGCCCACCAGCACCCCAATGACAGAGAGGCCTATTGCCTTGCAAAAGAGCCCTTTGTCTCTGCCATGGAAGCGAAAATAGGATCTGATGCCCTTCGACTCGTGGGGGCCTGTACAGAGCGGGAATGGAAAGCCATGCATCGGCTGCAACAAGAGCCCCCTTCCAATAACGCTCACCCCTTTATCCTCTACGATGGAGTGGAGATCGCAGCAGTGGCGATTATCGAATTTTTAAATGAGACGGAAGCGACGATGAAATCCCTTGTAATCAATGAGTCTATCAACAAAAAAGATTATAAATCCTATCTTCTCAAAACTCTCGACAAATGGACTCGACATCACAACCGCACTCTTTGCTCATTCGATGCGCTTTAAAGCATAAACGACTTGTTTGAACTCGCTAAATCGAAAGGTTAATGTCAGGACTTCCTTCTTCAGAGCTTCTAAACCCATATTATGATGTCGAATGGTCGTCTCTTGCTGCCTCTGGAAAGATGAAATTTTACCTAGCATCTGCAAGACCTCTAACGTCATGGGTTCATAAGTCAACATCGTTGTTGGTTTTGTGGAAATGGAACTCATTATCTTGAGCTTGTTTATAACATCCTCGAATTTCTCAAATACTTCTACATCCACCTTCTTCTCCTTGAAGGCAGATTGGCTTGCGACAGTTCTGATCTCTTGCTTTAAAGATGTGATTTTCTGGTTTTTTTCTAAATACTCAAGCTGTTTTTTCGCTGCATACAGACACTTTTTAACTTTATTTTCCCCAAATACAACCTGTTGTTCCAATGTATTTTGCCAAATCAAGATCAGAGCTTCTTTTTTCTCATTAAGCTCTTCAATAGTGTCTACCTTTTTTAAGGTTTTTATCACCTCGACTTTGTACAACATTGTGACCGACGTCGCTTCGCGCCGTGCCACAATGTTGCAAAAATATAAATTAGTTTATCTGTAAATTCCCAAGATCAAGCCGCCTGTAGGACCCTCCTGATGATC
>JAFEGQ010000008.1 GCA_018239785.1 Verrucomicrobiota bacterium | reverse complement strand
GCTCTTTATCTATCCCGAAGAGAAGATCGCAAGCGTGAATTTTCTGCAGATTCCCACAAACACTCCCATTCACTTCTCCATCACTGCCGATGCCCCCATGAATTCCTTTTGGATTCCCCGCTTGGGAGGGCAGATTTACGCCATGCCCAGCATGAGAACGGAGTTGAACCTCATTGCAGATGCGGAAGGGGATTTTAGAGGTTCGTCGGCCAATATCAGCGGAGAGGGGTTTGCGGGGATGCATTTCATCACGAGGGCCTCTTCAGAAAAAGAGTATCTCGCATGGGTCGAGTCGGTCAAAAAATCGACGGAAGAGCTCGACCTGCAAGGATATGATCAACTCGCACGCCCAAGTCAGAACAACCCTGTGGCGCTCTTTCAGCTCAAAGACGATGCCCTTTTTGATCAGATTATTATGAAATATATGGTTCCTAAGACAGATGAAAAATATGTTCGGTAAATTAACCCTTGAAGCTTTCCAACATTCCCCTCTCCAAAACATGGCTGTCATTTCGATGGTTTTAGGAGGAATCGGGATCATCGGACTCCTCACCTATCTCAAACGGTGGAAATGGCTTTGGCACGAGTGGCTCACCAGTCTAGATCCTAAGCGGATCGGGGTCATGTACATTGTTGTGTCGTTGATCATGTTCCTAAAAGGCTTGTCCGATGCCTTCTTATTGCGCGGTCAGCAAGCTCTTGGTGTGGGTGATGCTCAAGGGATCCTTTCCGCAGAGCATTTTCAGGAGATCTTTTCCGCACACGGCACCACGATGATCTTTTTCGTCGCTATGGGAGCCATTTTCGCCCTCATGAATCTCATCGTCCCCTTGCAAATTGGGGCAAGAGACGTGGCGTTTCCCTTTTTGAACGCTCTGGGCTTTTGGTTTTTCGCAACAGGGGCGCTTTTGACGCTGATTTCTCTAGGGATTGGCCATTTTTCGATCGCCGGATGGCTCGCCTACCCTCCCCTATCTGGGCTTGAATACAGTCCCAATGAAGGGGTCGATTACTGGATTTGGATGCTCCAAATTGCCGGTGTCGGGAGCACCATTTCTGGGATCAATTTTCTTGTTACCATCCTCAAAATGCGCTGTCCGGGGATGACCCTGATGAAAATGCCCATCTTTGTGTGGAGCATCCTTTGCACAACGGTCCTCATCATTTTTGCCTTTCCCATTCTTACAGCGACTCTTACTTTGCTCACTTTGGACCGTTACTTGGAGATGCATTTTTTTACGGCAGGCTTTGGGGGAAACCCCATGCTCTATGTCAACCTCATTTGGGCGTGGGGGCATCCAGAGGTCTACATTGTGATTTTACCCGCTTTTGGTGTCTTTTCCGAAGTCGTTCCTACCTTTAGCGAGAAGCGGCTCTTTGGCTATGCCTCGATGGTATGGGCTCTTGTCCTCATCACGGTTCTCTCCTTTATCGTCTGGTTGCATCACTTTTTTACTATGGGTGCAGGCCCAACGGTGAATGCCTTTTTTGCCCTCATGACGATGCTGATTGCGATCCCGACAGGGGTCAAAGTTTTCAACTGGTTATTTACGAAATTCCGCGGCCGCGTCCATTTCACCTCGCCGATGCTCTGGTTTTTTGGCTTTCTCCTCAATTTCAGCATCGCAGGGATGACGGGGATTCTCCTCTCTTCTCCTCCTGTTGATTATCAAGTGCACAATAGTTTGTATCTTATCGCCCATTTCCATGGCATGTTGATCGGCGGCGTCCTCTTCGGCCTATTTGCAGCCTTTACCTATTGGTTCCCCAAATTCACCGGCTTCTTTTTGGACGAAAGATTGAATAGATATGCCTTCGGGTGTTGGTTTGCCGGATTCTTGCTCGCCTTCATGCCCCTTTATATGCTCGGTTTCATGGGAGCCACAAGGCGCTTGGACCATTACGATGCCTCCACCGGATGGCATCCTCTGTTCCTTGTGGTCGGGTTTGGAGCTCTTGTCATTGGGTGTGGAGTGGCTATCCAGTTATTTGGTCTTTATTGGAGCTATAGAAAGCGGAACGAGAATGGGACTCACTCGAGAAGCGATCCTTGGAATGGGAGAACATTGGAATGGGCGACCACCTCTCCTCCTCCCGTCTACAATTTTGCAATCCTTCCCACCGTAGATCAGATCGATCCCCTTTGGGCCATCAAGCGGGGGCAAGCTCCTACCCCCGTCGGGGGTTATGAAGAGATCGAGGTGCCTCTTAATACACCTTTAGCGGTGTACGTTGGAGCTTGCAGCCTCCTCTTTGGGTTTGCGATGACATGGCATATTTTCTGGCTGGCGATTCCAAGTCTTATAGGCGCTGTTGCCTGCTTGATCCTCCGCCTCTCATCAAAACATGAGAAGGATGAGATCCTCACTGTAGAACAAGTCAAAGCGATGGAAGGGGTGGTATGAGCAAATCTTTAGCTGTTCACCATGAGCGGGATCCTTCTGCAGATACAAGGATTCCCGATCCGCACCAAGATATCTTCTCCAAGCGGAAGCTCGGCTTTTGGATGTATCTCATGACCGATACCATCCTATTTACTGTTCTATTTACCACCTATGCTGTCTTGCATGAGAACACCTTTGGAGGGCCTTCCACGCAAGACCTCTTTAGTTTGAAAACCTCTTTTATTGAGACCATGGCGCTGCTGTTTAGCAGCGTTTCGTGCGGCTTTGCACTCCTAGCTTCTCTTCGGAGCCAAAAGACTCAAAGTCTCGTTTGGCTTGCCGTCACGTTTCTGCTGGGCGCCTCATTTGTCGCCATCGAGCTAACCGAGTTCACCCAATTCGTCCGCGAAGGACACAGTTGGAGAAAGAGCGCATTTTTATCTTCCTTCTTTACCCTTGTAGGGACGCATGGACTCCACGTCTCCATCGGCCTTCTTTGGATGGCTGTGATGATGGTGCAAGTGTATGTGCTAGGGATCACCATGGCCACTTTTCGCAGGCTCGTCATTTTCAGCCTCTTTTGGCACTTCTTAGACCTGATCTGGATTTTCATTTTCACACTTGTTTATTTAATGGGGGTGACATGACAGCGAACTTAAGCTTACAAGAGACGCAAAAAGAGTGGCACGGGAACTGGAAGACCTATCTGATCGGGTTTGTCTCCTCCCTGATCCTGACCCTGATCTCTTTTTTTCTCGTTGCTACCAAGCTGCTGCCCCAACAGACGCTCATTTACACCATCGTCGGACTGGCTCTCGTCCAAGCATTCTTTCAACTGCGCTATTTCTTGCACGTTGGGAAAGAAGAGCATCCCCGTTGGGAATTTCTTGTATTTTGTTGCATGTTTCTCGTTTTGGTTATCATCGCAGGGGGGTCTCTATGGATCATGCACGACCTAAAAGCGCGGACAATGCCGCCTATGGAGACCACTCATGATTAATTACTATCTCCTGACAAAGCCCGGGATCATTTTAGGCAATCTGATCACCGTGGCAGCTGGATTTTTGCTCGCCTCTACGGCGGGGATTGATGTGGGGCTCTTTTTTGCGACGTTGATGGGTTTGGCCTTCATCATCGCCTCCGCCTGCGTCTTTAACAACTTTATCGACCGTGAAGTGGACAAGAAAATGGAGCGGACCAAAAAACGCCCTCTTGCCGCTGGATTGATCTCTGGAAATAGAGCGATTGTCTTTGCCATCTTTTTAGGGATCATCGGCAATGCTCTGTTGCTGTTATTCACCAATCTTTTGGCCCTTTTAGTGGCAGATATCGGCTTTTTTATTTACGTCCTCCTCTATAGCCTCTGGAAATGCCGCACGATTTATGGCACTGCAATAGGGAGTATTGCGGGAGCGACCCCTCCTGTGGTGGGCTATTGCGCTGTCAGCGGCCGTTTTGATTTGGGGGCGATTCTTTTATTTGCGATTCTAGTTCTCTGGCAAATGCCCCATTTTTTTTCCATCGCCACCTATCGCCTTGCAGATTACTCGTCAGCTGCTATCCCTGTTTTGCCCGTCCAAAAGGGGATGAAGAGGACCAAAGTTCACATGGTGCTCTACATTGCCGCCTTTATGGTGGCGACGCTCATGCTGACGCTCTTTCATTACACAGGTTACATCTATCTCGCTGTGACGCTATGCCTTGGCTTGGCTTGGCTTCTTTTGTGCCTCAAGGGGTTTCAATCAACTAACGACACGGTGTGGGGGCGGAAGATGTTCATCTTATCGCTCGTGATCATCACTGCTCTTTGTGTGGTGATTCCGTTCGATTTGGCTTAAGGTCTTGAGAGACGCAATTGGGAGATCATATAGAGGGGATAATTGTAGATGTCCCCGTCGTGTTTTAAGTTCATGAGAGTGGCGCGGAGGAGTTTAGAGGGAGCATATTTTTTCTGGTAGACAAGCAGGCTCTTTTTTTTCTGACTTGTGCCCGCTTTCACTTCCAAAGGATAGATCTCATGTTCTCCTTCGATGAGAAAATCCAATTCTGCTTCCCCCTCACTGGTCCAATAATAGAGCTCTTTGTGCTGAGTAGCGAGGAGTTCTTGTGCGACATAATTCTCCGTAAGAGCCTCCTTGAACTCAATAAACATCAGATTCTCTTCGAGAATCGTTTGGGGGGATAAGGCACTTTGAGCGCCGAGCAACCCAACATCTGCCAAAAAAATCTTGAAGATGTTGTTGTCGGCATAGGCGCTTAGGGGGAATTTGGGGGATTTTACCAGATGGCTTTTATGGATGAGTCCTGCATCTGAAAGCCACTGGATCGCCTCTTCATAATCTCTGCCACGCGCACTTTGTCGGATCATGGAAAAAATAAATTTCTTGTTTTCCTTGGCAAGCTGGCGATGCACCTGTTTCCACACTGTAGTGATCTTCATGATTTGATTGGCTGGTGCGTGTTTGGCGAAGTCTTTTTCATAGGCATTCAGGATTTCTAGCTGAATTTCTCTGACATTTTGCAAGCTGTCGGTTTTCGCGTATTGGGCAACAGCTTCTGGCATCCCTCCCACAAAAAAATAAAATTTCAGAAGCTGAATGAGTTTTTCGTGCAGAGGATTCGGAATCGGTTCATAAGTGTGATATTCTTCTAGAAAGAGGCGCAGTTTTTCTTGGCCTAAGGCGGAGAGAAATTCGAAAAAGGTCAAAGGATAGAGATTGAGAAAGTTGACTTTTCCAACGGGGAATCCTTTTTCCTGTGCGGTTTTTACTCCTAGGAGAGAACCCGCAGCCACGACCATGTAGTCGTTCGCTTCTTCACAAAAATATTTCAAACTGTTTAATGCTTTTGGGCATTCTTGCACTTCGTCAAAGATCAACAAAGTATTTTTAGTTTTGATGTCTATTCCCGTATGAATGCTGAGAATTTTGACGAGCTCTTTGGGATCCAACGTCCCCTCGAAGTATTGGCATAGCTTTTCATTCCTCTCGAAGTTGAGATAGGCCATATTTTCATAAGATGTTTGACCAAAATGCTTTAGCGCATAGGTTTTTCCGACCTGTCTTGCCCCGTTTAATATTAAGGGTTTACGTCGTTCCGAGTGTTTCCATGCCTCAAGGAGTTGATAGATATCCCGCTTCATATCCTCAGAATAAGTCATGCTTAGAGAAAAAGCAACGATTCGTCAGGAAAACGTGGTGGATTTGCGCGTTTTTCGTTGGAAAAACGTGGTTAAGGCAATTCAACGCAGAGACACAAAGGCGCAAAGGGATGAAATATGTCGTTAGCTCTATTGCTCTCCTCGTTCTTATGCCTCTAGTGCTATCGTTTGCTTGACTAGCGACCATTTTTATGGACATTGAGAAGCGCTAAGATCTTCTCAGCGGCGAGCTTAGAGGGATTAGGGGAAAAGAGCTTTTCCTTGATGAGTTGACACTCTTCAAGGCACGTTTGGCGCGCGTTTGTGTCTGTCAGAAAGGGAATTAAGCGCTCTTTTGCCCTTTCAACGGTGAAATCAGTGTGCATGAGCTCTGGAAATACAGTTTTCCCCGCGACGATATTAGGCAAACTGTAGTGGAGCAGCTTGAGGCGCAAGATCACTCCTGCCATGAAAGCATTGAAGAGGCTAAGGCGATAGACGACTACTGTTGGCACCTGGCGCAAAGCGAGCTCTAAATTCACTGTCCCTGAGGTGGCTAAAGCAGCATCGCACTCGAGCATCAGCTGATAGCCATTTGAAGAAAGGGCAATCCTTTCGGGATGGCCTATTAAGGGAGCGAGCTTTTCATGAGCAACGGACACGGTCACTTCAAGATTGGGAATCTCTTGTTGTAGAGCTCTTGCTGTTTCTAACTGGCGGGGGAAGTTAAGGAGAATTTCCCCTTTTCTTGAGCCAGGAAAAAGAGCGAGTCTAGGAGGGTGATGGAGCTCGAGTGCCTTTTGGGGGACCTCTTCAGACAGAGGATTGCCCACATATTCAACGGGCAGACCGGTGCCAGCAAAGTAGGGGGGCTCAAAGGGGAAAAAGGAGATCACAAGGTCAAAGGCTTTGGCGATTTTAGGAATCCTCCTTTTGCCCCAGGCCCATACTTTAGGACAGATGTACTGGACGATCTTGCCGCGATACCCCTTTTTCCTGAGCCGCTGGGCTAACGCCAAGTTAAAAGCGCCATAATCGATCAAGATCACGAGGTCAGGCTGCCGCCGTAAAATAGCTGCAGTGCACAAGCGGAGTTGGCGCAGTAGGCGAGGCAGCGCCAAAAAGAGGGAGCTAAAGCCCATGAGCTCAAAATCTTCTTGAGGCAATAGCTCTTCGACTCCGAGGGAGCGCATCCGAGGGCCGGGAACTCCAAAAAAGTGGAGGTGCGGCAGATGGCGGATCAAACGGGCTCCATGAAGGTCGCCACTGGCTTCTGCGGCAAGAATGAAGCAGCTGTGCTGGGGAAGCATATTTTTCAATGATAGACTTCCTTTCTATGTCCAACCTCTACGACCAACACAATCAGGGAATCATCTTTGATGTTATAAAGGATGCGGTATACTCCGGATCTTATTCTATAAAGAGGTGGACTTTGATGCCCTTCTAGTTTCTTACACCCCTCTTGGCGGGGATTATGAGCTAGGGATGCAATTTTTTCTAATATTCGCTCTTTATCTTTTTTGGGAATTTTGTTGAGATATTTTTCTACTTTTTCTGCGACGTTGACTGTGTACATCATGATCAGCTATTCTTTTTTTCAATTCATCTAAAGAAATGACCTTTTCCTTACCAGCCTGGATATCGTCTAAAGTTTCTCTGGCCCTTGCTGCTAACCACTCATCTTCAAGCTCTTCCATACGTTCAAAAGCAGCTGAGAGAAGAAAATCGCGCATCGTTATTCCTAGCTTGGCGCAAGCCATTTTAAGATACATATGCTCTTCTATACTCATATCCAAGGTCAGCCGAGCTTTCTCTTTCATATAATCTCCCTTACTACTCTCCTTATTGTTCTGTATTTCTGTATTTCTGTGCAACTTACAGTAAATGAAGCTGCTGCCCTATCCAATGGGCCCCTTCTGCAAAGATGTGCGCAGGAGTTCCATGCCCTCGGTGGCCAATGGAAGGGGAGATGAATAGCTCCACATGAGGAGAGCGGACCCTTGCCTCAAAGGCGACATTCGCAAGAGTCTCAATGAAGGAGAAGCAGGCAGCAGTCCCCACAGCGATGTCCCGATTCCCAATATAAAAGCGGATGTGAGTGTGGGTAAGCTTAGGGGCTAATAGGGAAAGAGATAGGGCTTTGACACTCTCGAGATGATTGATGGCTTCGAAATCGCGCAAAACAGAGAGGTCTGTCATGGGGGCTAACCCCAAAACCGCTTTGATGCGAGGTTCCAACGCGGCAAGATGGGTGGCAATAAAGCCGCCGCGCGAGAGGCCTCCCGTCGCAATGTGAGTGATTACCCCCTCTTCTAGCAAATCGAGAAGCGCTTCATGGGCTTGTGTGAGAAAATCTTGAAGAGGAGTTTTGCCTTGCGCCATCTCCTCGGCCCATTTTGCGATGGCGGTGTGCTTATCCTCACTTTCTTCGTGAAAAGGGAGGGTCATCGAAAAGATGCGCAAGGGGAGTTGTTGTAGGTGGACTGCAGGTAAATTAAAGGGATCAAGTAGAAGACTCTCCTCACCCCCTAGAGAGAAGTAGAAAAAGGCAGGCAAAGGGCCTTGCAGGAGAGGGGGGCCGACGAAAAAAAGCTCGTGGCCTTTGCGGGTTAGAATCCGTTCACTTGCTATCATCGCCTGCGTCTTTTTCTTTGCTGGGGGCGTTCGGAGCGATACTCCACCCTTCTAACCGCTTTCAACTCCTTCCACTTCTCATACACAGGGCGCAAACTAGGGTCAACCAAAGAGCGCAAACGCAAAAATTGCAAGGCAAGTTGATAATCGCTCTGCTCCGTGAGCTTTTTCGGAGCCGTTTTCCTGTGAGTCAAAGGAGTCATCCGGTACTGGCTTTCGAGAATAAAGGCAATCCCCTGGCAAAGGCGCTTGGTAAAGCGGGGAATGATCTCCACAAAGGTGTCTTGGACGAGATCATAGCTAAGCGCGTGCACTTGCCCTAAATTGGGAGTCCTCTCTTTGTCGGTGAAAGTGGTTTTGATCGCGTGCTCAAAAAGAGGCCAAACTAAAGAAGTGGCCAAGACGGCTCGGTCGGGCGGAATCGGGGGCTTGGCGGCAAGCCACTCATCTGAAGCGCCCAAAAGAGCGTAGATCTGGCTGGCAAGGGGAGAGGTGAGAAGCTCAGCTGCTGTAGGCAAGAGCAAATCGAGGAGCTGATGTTGCTTCATCAAGGTGATAAAAGGGACAGATGCCCCTGACTCGAGCATCCTGAGCAGCTCTTCGAGTAAACGGGCAGGGGCACATTTGAGGATCTCATCGCGACACGTCTCAATCCCTTGAAGGATTGGAGGATCAACCTGGAACGCAAAACGGGCCTGAAATTTCAAAGCGCGGATCATCCGGACCGGATCTTGCTTGAAACGCACCTCCGGCTTGCCAATGCAGCGAAGGAGTTTCTGCTCGAGATCTTTTACACCCCCCACATAGTCGATGATCCGGTGATCAAGGGGGTCATAAAACAGGCCATTGACGGTAAAGTCGCGCCGCAAGACATCCTCTTCTTCAGAGCCCCAAATGTTGTCGCGCAAGATCAGCTCTTCTTGCCCCGATTCTCCTGCGCGGAATGTGGATACTTCGATCACTTTTTTCCCAAAACGGACGTGCGCTAGACGAAATCTACGCCCAATCAAGAGACATCTCCTGCCAAAAACTTTTTTAATATCTTCTGGCTGAGCGGAAGTGGAGATATCAAAATCTTTTGGCTGATGGTTCATCAGCAGGTCGCGCACCCCTCCACCCACGAGGTAAGCGGTATAGCCCGCCTGGTGAAGACTGCGCAAGACATAGAGAGCATCATCATCGACTAAATCATCGCGGATAGGGTGCTCTTCAGCGGTATAAATTTTAGGTTTATGAGGTGTTGACACGACATAATAAGATAGACCGCATCCTTGATTTGATCAAGTGGCTCAATTGCGGTACAATGATCAGCATGAAACGAAAGAACTTATTTGGGACAGATGGGGTCAGAGGACGAGCCAATCACGAGCCGATGACAGTAGAGGTGGCCCTAGCTCTTGGACGGGCCGCTGGAACGGTCTTTCGGAGACGGGCAGGGAAACACCGGGTGGTGATCGGCAAAGATACACGCCTATCGGGCTACATGTTTGAAAATGCCCTTGTTGCAGGCCTTTGTTCGATGGGGGTCGATACGTTGATGGTAGGTCCTCTTCCAACGCCAGGAGTTGCCTACATCACGCGGGCCTATAGGGCAGATGCGGGGATTGTGATCAGCGCATCTCATAATCCTTATTTTGATAATGGCATTAAATTTTTCTCTCCCGACGGATTCAAGCTCGAAGATGGGATCGAATGGGAAATTGAAGCGGTGATTCGGGAGGGGCGCTTTCGGGAGCAACTTCCAGCCGATGATGCTTTGGGCAAGAACTTTAAAGTCGAA
Source organism: Verrucomicrobiota bacterium (assembly GCA_018239785.1). Taxonomy (GTDB): domain Bacteria; phylum Chlamydiota; class Chlamydiia; order Chlamydiales; family JAFEGQ01; genus JAFEGQ01. The sequence continues at coordinate 17,408 of JAFEGQ010000008.1, read as the reverse complement.
GATGCACAAGGGCGCTATATCGAGTTTGTGAAGGCCACTTTTCCCCGTCAATTGACATTGGGGGGGATGAGGATTGTGCTCGATTGTGCCAATGGGGCGAGCTATCGGGTGGCCCCTTTGACGTTTCAGGAGTTAGGCGCCGAGGTCAAAGCGTTAAATGTGCAGCCCAATGGGCTGAATATCAATCTCAATTGCGGCGCCCTTCACCCTGAGGCAATGGCGCAAGAGGTCATCGAACAGGGAGCCCATGTGGGCATTGCCCTTGATGGGGATGGAGACCGAGTGATTCTCGCCGATGAGGGGGGGCGAGTGATCGATGGGGATATGATATTAGCAATTTTTGCTAAAGACATGGCTCGGAGAAAATCGCTCGCCGGCAATGCAGTTGTCGGGACGTTGATGACCAATTTAGGGGTGATCAAGAGCTTGGCTAAAGAGGGGATTTCGGTTGTTCAAGCAAGTGTTGGGGATCGCCATGTGATTGCTGAGATGCGCAAAAGCGGTCTCAATCTTGGAGGCGAGCAAAATGGGCACATCATGCTCTTTGAATATAGCACGACAGATGATGGATTGATGGCAGCTTTGCAGGTGCTCCGGATCATGGTAGAGACGGGCAAGCCTCTTTCAGAACTTGCGAGCTTTATCCATCGCTTCCCCCAAAGGTTGATCAATATTGCTGTTCGAGAAAAACCTCCTCTAGAAAATTTGCGCCAGGTTCAAACATCGATCTCCTCTGCTCAAAAAGCGTTGGGAGGCGAGGGGCGCGTCCTTGTCCGCTACTCGGGTACAGAGAGGATCTGTAGGGTCATGGTGGAGGGGGAAAATCAGGCGCAAATTGGGGGGCTTGCTGAATCTATTGCAGAGGCCATTCAAGGGGAAATAGGGCATTAATACTGCGTGGTTTACGATCGCGGAAATTAAAAGGCTTTCACGCGCTCAAATGCAACGTTAATTTCGAGGGTGGGTAACATGTGTGGCATTTTTGGTTATGTGGGGCATCGACGCCATCGCGGAGCGCAGTTGTGCTTAAAAGGGCTGAAGAACCTTGAATATCGAGGCTATGACTCGGCGGGACTCGCTGGCTTTGGGGAAGATGGGCAGCTGCATGTTTGTAAGGTTGTCGGAAAAGTGGCGATTTTGGAAGAAGAGGTCAACCGCACTCACCTGCAGCTTGACACAACCATTGCCCATACCCGTTGGGCAACTCACGGTGTGCCAAGTGAAATCAATGCCCATCCCCATACTGATCAGGCTAACAGCCTGGCAGTTGTCCATAATGGGATCATCGAAAACTACGAAGAGATTAAAGCAGGGCTGCAAGAAAAAGGGGTCGTCTTTGTCTCCGACACCGATACAGAGGTGATCGCAGCTCTTGTCTCAGATCTCTATCAAGGGGATCTCCTTTTAGCCACGCAAATGGCCATGGTGCAGCTCAAAGGGGCTTTTGCCATCGCAATTGTGCATCAAAACCATCCCCAAGAAATCGTGGTCGCAGCGCGCCACTGCCCCTTAGCCATTGGAGTGGGCGATGGGGAGATCTTTATCGCTTCGGATACTCACGCCTTTTTGGCCCATACTTCTGAGGTGTTGTTTTTAGCTGATGGAGAGGTGGCTCGCGTCCAAGCAGATACGGCAGAGGTCTTTAGCGAAGCAGCTGTTCCTCTGTTTCGCAAAACTCAAACATTTCAAGGAAGCGCTACAGAGATCTCGAAAGGGGATTTTGAACACTTTATGCTCAAGGAAATCTACGAGCAGCCCCAAGCGATTCGCAACGCTCTCCTTTCTAGATACTTAGAAGAATCTGGGAATGCAAGCCTCGAAGGGCTGGATTTGATGGATCTTCTCGCAGTTCGGCGTATTCTCATTTTAGGATGTGGCACGAGTTGGCATGCAGGTTACATCGCCTCGTACACCATAGAAGATTTAGCTCGCATTCCTTGCCAGATCGAGATGGCGAGCGAATTTCGGTATAAAAACCCCATCGTTGAAGAAGGAACCCTTGTCTTAGCGATTAGCCAATCGGGCGAAACAGCCGATACTTTAGCAGCTGTTCGAGAACTCAAAGCCAAAGGAGCGCGCGTCATCGCTCTTTGTAATGTTTTGGGATCCTCCCTCGTCCGAGAGGCCAATAGCACGTTGCTTTTAAGGGCAGGATTTGAGATCGGTGTCGCTTCGACGAAGGCATTTACGAGCATGCTCACCGTATTATCCCTTTTTGCTCTCCTTTTAGCCCGTTTGAGAGAGATGAGTTGCCACGAAGGGGTGGCCTTTGTGCGGGCGCTCAAAGAGCTGCCCAGTCAAGTGGAAGAAGTGCTAGCGATGCGCCCGCAAATTCGCTCCCTTGCGAGGGCTTATGCAGGATACGATCATTTTTTCTTTTTGGGACGTAGGCAGATGTATCCGACGGCTCTCGAAGGGGCTTTAAAACTTAAAGAAATTTCTTATATTAATGCCAATGGCTATCCGGCAGGGGAGATGAAGCATGGCCCCATCGCTTTGATTGGCCCCGATTGCCCTACAGTTGCTTGTTGTGCTAATAAATTGACCTTGGAAAAAATGCGCTCAAATTTGATGGAGGTCCAAGCGCGCAAAGGGCCCATTTTGGCCATCGTCTCTCGGGGAACTGCCCTTCCTGGCACCCATCACCTTTACCTTCCCGATACATGCGATGCGCTAGCTCCCATCCTCACGACGGTAGCAACGCAACTTTTTGCCTATGAAATGGCTCAATTGCGAGGTACTGAGATTGATCAGCCGCGCAATTTAGCAAAATCGGTAACAGTAGAGTAAATTTTTTATTTTCTTTTCATTAATGATCCGATGCTTTAAAATAGCTTAAAAAGCAAACTTTAAAAACTTGATTTAGAAGAGTATATTTAATCGCGGAGTCTCGATGAGCGAGAAAATTGGACCAAGAGATTTATCGTACCGCATCGCCTTTTCTGTGGCTGCTGCGACAAGCTGTGGGGCTGTCAGTGTGATTGCGGCTCGCCTTTTTCCAAAGTATGCTTCTCGGCTCTACTCTGCGAGCGTGCCCACTCTGCTCACAGGGGGGTTGGTGGGTTGGATAGCGACAGCGCCGCGCTCTTTACCTTCTTTAGAGAGGTACTTCAGCGGTGCTTTTAAAGATAAAGCGATTTTGGCCCACTACTCTCTGGATGAAGTGTTGGCTGAGGGGGACCGATCGGAAAGAATCACAAAAATTCTTGAAGAGTGTCCTGAATTTGCGGTGAAATCTATTCGATTAGAGTGGCTGGTCAAGGAGAAAGCGTTGATTGCGAGTGGTAGTCCAGAGCTGCAGCTCGCTGTAGGGGAGCATCTCTTGCGTTTGAAAAAGGTGCATCCTGCTCTGCCCTTCCTTCTCACGAGCGAGGATGCAGAAGGGGCAAAGCAGTGGTTTTTGGGAGATCGCCCAATTTGGCATCAGGAATACCTAGACAATCCCCGCTTCCTCGATCAATGGATAGGGGAAAATGCCGAATCGGCCTGCGCGGAGCTCGTGATCAAGCAATGGGCGGAGCTTTGTGAGTTGTCTCATCCCGAAAAGCAAGCGATCAACGTCTCAGCACAAGAGGCGGAAAAAATTATTCATTTAGTGATCAAATGTAGACCTCAAACTGCCCCTGCACAAGTGCAGAAGCTATTACCTCTTCTTGAAGCGAAGCCGCGTCTCCAGTTGTTGAGACAACAGCAATGGGCAGAGATGTTTTCTCTGCAAGATCTGCTCGGAGGGGTTTGTGACTCTGCTGATCCAGCCGTTGCTAAAGTAGTGGATCGCATTCTTGTCTCTCGTCGCATGACCTTCTCTGAAGTTTTAAAAGGAGCTTCTTTGCGCAGGGAAGCGGATTTACTGATTGTTCTTCTCAAGAAATGTCCTGTCTTTTCTAAGGCCCAGATTGGGTTGGCAGATCTCCTTGACCAAAGAAAAACACTAGCGAGCTGGTTTAATCCTAATATGTATTTGGGGGATAAAGAAAAAGCGCAGAAGGAAGAAAAAAAGCAAGCCACGGAGGCGATAGAAGCGCATCTTCAGCACCTTGCGTCCACCCGTCATCCAGGATTGAAAGTTCTGCTTCAAGAGACCATGCGCCAAAATAAAGGGGAGTGGCTTTTAGATAATCTGTACGATAGCTGTTTTGATCTGCAGCATGTGATCCACTATTTTTACAGCCCTGCATTTTTTGACACTTTGGTGGATCCTGCACTCAAACTCTCTTCTAAAGAGCAGTCCAGGAGGCGCTCTTGGTATTTGAATCTGATTTCAGAGGAAGAGATTGGGGACCATTTGTCCTCAGAAGAGGCCATGCAGCTCCTAAAAGCACTTGTCACTCAAGAGAGTTTCTTTTGGATAAAAAATCCTGAGAATTTGCACCATGCCTATGGAGCGCTTTCAAGGGAAGATAAAGAAAAATTCCTCGAGATCTTGAAGGAAAAGGGGAAGGAGCATTGGGTAATTCGAAGCGTTCCTCAAATTGAGACGGGGAAGAGTTCCCTAGGCCATCTTCAAGAGGGGCAGTATTTCGCTTTTGCCAAACACTTGGGGAGCTTGGCGCTATCTAGTTTGACCAAGCCAATAGGGGATCTTTTTGTGGATGAGCCTCTGGTAGAAATTGGGACTACCTATTCTATGCAAATGGAAGGTCATTATTATCAGTTATTTAAATCTAAAAAACAAGTCTCTTTAAAGGAATTGGACACTTTAGCTCAGTCTTTTGCAGAGAGAAAGTCTTATGACTTCCACAAAAAATTATCCGACTCGATTACTTCCGATCATTTTCGTACCTTAACCTATCTCCTTTCTCATCCTCAAACTCGGCTCAAGGGGAATAATAGTCTCAAGACAGCTTGGGGAGAGTGGATGCAAAAACGCTCTCTTGAGGAAAAGAGGATTTTACGCCACTGTTTCATGGCACATCGGGCGCATCAGTGGCTCGATGATTTAGACTAGGAGATTTTTTTTTGTCCCTTAAGAAATCGGGAACTACGTTCGGGGGGATGATGATTGTCGCTGGTACCTGCATTGGGGCTGGCGCTTTAGGACTTCCCGTCCTCACAGGAGATGCGGGTTTTTTCCCCTCTTTGCTTCTCTATCTCGCCTGCTGGTTGACGATGGCTTGTACGGGGCTTCTCTATCTTGAGATTTGCCTTTGGATGGGCCCTGAAGCCAATATCCTCTCGATGGCAGGCCGTTTTTTGGGAGCTGTGGGGAAAGGGGTCATCTGGTTTGTTTACCTCTACCTTTTTTACTCTTTGACTGTCGCTTATGTTGTGGGTAGCGGTGGGGTTGTGAGCGGTTTGATGCCGATGCCTCATTGGTTGGGCATTTTGATCTTCATGCTCCTTTTTTCCCCTTTTGTTTATTTTGGACCCCGCGCTGTCGACCGCGCTAACGGCCTCCTGGTGGGGGGATTAGGGATTGCCTATGCTGCCTTCATTGCCGTGGGTTTGACCCATGTCAATCCTCTTTTTCTCGAGCGACTCGAGTGGTCGAAAATGTGGCTTGCAGCTCCTGTCGTCCTCACCTCTTTTGGCTATCAAGGGACACTTCCCACACTCGTCGATTATTTGAGGCGCAATCCCTCATCTGTGCGCAAGGCCATTTGGATTGGGACCAGTTTGCCCTTAATTGGGTATGTCATTTGGGAGTGGTTAATTTTAGGGATTGTGCCGCCAGAGGGGCTGCAAAAGGCGTTGCAGCTCGGGCAGACAGCGATCATCCCTCTTAAAGAGGCGGTCGCCTCTCGTTGGGTTTTCGTCATTGGGCAGTTTTTTGCGTTTTTCGCTTTAACGAGCTCCTATCTGGGAGTGACATTAGGGATGCGCGATTTTTTAGCCGATGGTTTTAAGGTCAAAAAGACAATTTCAGGGCGCTTGTTCCTATGCTTGCTCATTTTTGTCCCTGCGTTTGTCATTTCCCTCACCGATCCTCGCCTCTTTTTGCTTGCCCTCAAGTATGGAGGGGGAGTGGGAGGAGTCCTTTTGCTTGGAATTCTGCCTGTGATGCTCGTATGGATTGGGCGCTACCGCCACCAGTTGGAGAGTGTCTATCGGATGAAGGGGGGAAGGCTCAGCTTGATCCTCCTCGCTTGCGTTGTCTTGGGGATGCTCGCTTTAAGCGTGGTCGGCGACTTCAAATGATCTTACCGGACTTGCTTGAATTTTAAATCCCCCTCCCCATCCTTTGAAACACCTTTTCGAGGTGATATTTCATGAACAAGCTCGTGACCTTTTTCCTTTTTTTTATCTTTGGAATTGCTGCCCTTAACGCACAGGGTCCCACGACTATTGGAGGAGGAGAAAAAGGGGCGGAGCGCATTCCACCAAGAACGCGAGCGCGGGATTATTGCTGGTCAGGAATTCCTGAAGATTGGCTTAGCTTCGATTGTGAGGACCACTCTACTAAAGAAGGGGCCACCTACACCTATTGGATGGACTCCGATTCCATCTGTTGGGAGTGCTTCTTGGAAGATTGCAAGTCTCTTTCTACGCAACAAAGAGAACAGTTATCTCAGCTGGGCTTAAGAGATCTTCCCAGCATCAGTGGACATGGCAAGGATCCCGATTTTGATTGCCCTGTTTGCAGCAACAAAGCCTGGCATCATATCACTAAGTACGAGTGTATCCGCAATCGAGTGTATTCAGGATATCTCCATTGGACCTATCGGGGAGGCTACCCCTTTCTCGAAAAGCAGCTTAATTACACGAGAAAGTACCCCAACATCCAAGCCTATTGGGTCGAAACTTCGGTGAAGGCAGCAGCCATCAACGAGATGGCCTGCAAGTTTTTCAGGGGGCTCGTCGAATCAACGGCGTTAAGATATGTGGATGGCAATCCCTCACTCAAAAAGAACTTTCCCATTGGGTCATGGCATTTTGAGACCCTTGGCTATGCTTTTCCTATCGCTCTAGCAAGTCAGTGTTTCCGATTTTCTGACTATTACCGAGTCGTAAAAGATTTAATGCTCTATTCTGAGACCCATTTCCCCATAGAAGAAGCGGATCTCATCATAGACAAGCTTGAGGATCTCCTTGAGGAGTTAGTCCCTAGATTCATGGACATGTATCGAGAGAGTATGGCCAATCACCCCACTCCAGAAATTGCCCAAGAGGTAGAGCTGATTCACTGTCTTTTAGGGGGTGTGTATGGAGAAGCTTTCGCTTTTCACGCTTCACCCCTTTCAGATGATGGTGAGTTTGATGGGGTAATGGGCGGGGGAATAGACCTTCTCCAAGACTCTTTCAGCTGCGCGCGTAAGAAAAAAAAGGGTAAGTCCCCTGCGCCTCCTCCCTCTGGTAGTCCCGCTCCACAGCCACGACTCCACCCTGTCGATTGGACCTTGTCCCTAGTTTATTTGGCCAAGGGCCAAGCATGTAATGAGTTTCTCCTTTATAACGCCGCCCTCGAATCGCTCACGGAGGCCATCCGTCTCAATCCTCGATCTGAGGAGGCCTATATTGAGCGGGCGTATGCCTATTTTGAGCTTGGAGAGATCGCCTTGGCGTTGGCAGATCATCAGAAGTACAAGGCGCTCAAAACAGTCTCTCTCTTTAACGTGCCCAAGAAACCGACTTCTATTCAGCGGCCCATTTACGACCCTATGCATTTTGCGGCATTTGCCCAGGGTCTTTGTATAGGAACTCTAGAGGGAGCTGCTTATGGAGTTGTGGACTTTGTCCCCTCCGTTTTGAGTTGTTTTCGTGGGATTTTAAAGGGCCTTTGGGCTCACGTCTGTTCCCCTGCAGAGGTGAAACAGGAGTTTGCTTTTGCTGTATTTGACCTCATCGAATACATCAGAAGCCACAGCACTCATGAAAACTTAGGGCTGCTCATTCCTGAATTGCGGGAGTTGTGTGAGCAATGGGATCTACTGTCCCATCGAGCGAGAGGCCATCAGATCGGGTACATGATTGGTAAGTATGGGATAGAGGTTTTTGCTCCAGGAGCTGCCTTAAAGGGTGCCAGTAAATATCGGCGGCTGAAACAAGCGAACACGGTTCTTACTTTAGAGCGCTGTGGAGTCACAGAGATCAAGCGCTCTGCGATCCTTTCTGAAAGCGCGAAGCATTTTTCTAAGAGGCAAACGCTCGTTGCTGAGATCACCACAAAGGGCAAAATTTTTCCGAAAAATGCAAACGATATCTCTCATCTTCTACAAGAAAAGCATGCCTGGGAACAAGTTGTTCCCACCATCAAACATCCCATCAAAGGCAAAGCTCATATCGAAGAGAACTTTAAAGCTGTGGTGGCTCTTCTTGAAGAAGAAGGCATGATGTCCGAGCAATACTTCAAAGAATTTATGCCCTGCGAAGAAGGCGTGACAGCTGTCAAGCATCACAAGGTAATTAATGGCAGAACTGTTGAGGTGATTTTTGAAACCAATTTGGAAACAAAAGAAATGACGATTAAGAACGGTTGGGTAGTAACAAAAAAATGAATGCTGCAGAAAAAGAAGTAATTGACAGCGTAGTGTACGTCTACCGTCCTTATGATCTTGCACTTGTATTGCCTTTTGTTGACGCTATGCGTGTCGCTAGCAGGCTCAATCGTTATGGTGTTTCTTATGACCCGTACAGGCATTACGCGGTTGAACTACTGTATGGAGTACGCGAACGATTTATTAAAGAATGGAATCAGGATTGGCGGCATGATATTTATCTGTCGATTATTTGTTTTTTTGCAAATCGATACGATGAGAGATATCGAGCTTGCCAACGAGCTCTGAAGAAGGTATCACCCCCTCCCCCTGAGCTTTTAGTGCAGTATGCCAGCTGTAGCGATGTACCTGGGATACCTTCCGTTTCTCGAGAGGAAGCGGTGAATATTCTCCAAGCTGTAGCTCGTAAAAAACCTTACCATGATGTCGTAAGGATGCTTGTACGAGGTTGTTACGACGAGTTCGAACTACCTTCCAAAGAACTTCGACACTGGGAAAAAATTTTCTTAAAACAGGAAAAATCGGGCAAGTATGAAAATCTTCCCAGTCTGTTCCCCCCAATTCTCGAAGGAGGCATTGAGACAGACCTCTCTAAGTTGCCCCCTCCGCCTCAAAGAGATAGGGATGAAGAGTTATTCGACATCGCTAAACGAGTCTATTTCTCTGAACCAATTCCTCCTGCTGTGCGGGGAATCGTTGTGGAGTGGGCGGCGGATGAAATTATTACGTGGGTCTATCATGCCGGCGATCTAGCTATTGAGCTGACCCCTTATGAGCGGATTGCAGCTTATTATCTTAAAGATTATTCCATAGATAATGATAGAGGGGTTAGAATAGATCCTCCTGAAGAATTACCTCATCATAAGCGATGGGTGTATTTTAAATGACCTGAAGCTTTAACTTTTCGCCCTTATGCTGAGCTTCCACAAGGTCATTCCCATACCGACGATAGCTATCGACAAGAGCAGCTGCTTCATGAAAGAATGCAAACCTCTAAGGTTTAAATGTTTATTGAGCATCTCCAATAGGGAAACAGCTGTTTCCCTATTTCACTCTTGCGTGCCGAATTCGGCCTCAATTTCTTCTACAGTGGGAAGGTTTTCTTTTAATTCCTTGGATAAGGACTCTATCAATGTGATTTCATAGCCAGCCACTCCCATTGGCTTATTAAAGTCTCTGAGAGCGTACTCAACGGTGAAATTCTGCTTGGTACGACAGAAGATCATCCCTATCGTTGACTGATCATCTGGTTGACGAAGATGGTCATCTAAGGCGGACATATAAAAATTCAGTTGACTCACGTCTTGAGGTTCGAACTCCCTCGCTTTCAACTCGATAACAATATATCTTCTCAACTTGAGGTGGTAAAATAATAAATCTAAAAAGTACTCCTTATTATCGACGACCAAACTCACTTGGCGCCCCACGAAAGCAAAACCTTGTCCGAGCTCGAGGAGAAACTTCTGAATATGCTCCATCAATCCCAGCTCTAGCTCTTTTTCCCTATAATCTTTTTCAAGTTCGATGAAAGAGAGGTTATAAGGATCCTTCATCATTTGAACAGCTAAGTCGGACTGGGGCTTGGGGAGTGTCTCTTTAAAGTTTGTGATCGCTTTTCCTTGTCTTCGGTACAAATCTGACTCAATCCACATCGACAACATGCTTCTGCTCCAACCATTTTCAATGGTTTGCTATGCGTACCACAACCGTTGTTCTTGATGTTGGAGTTTTTGCATGAGGATAATGTTGTGCCCCCAGGGAATTAGGGAAACAGCTGTTTCCCTAATTCCCTCAGGGTAACCATCGGCAAATTGGCGCATAAATTTCAGATTCCTGTGTGAAAAACAGGAAATCCCTGGAAAGGAGGAACTTAAGTCTTTAGTAATTTTTTCAATGGTTTTGGATCCCCAGGATTCAGAAGCTGATTTTTCAGACAGCATTTTGCCGATGCGCCAGTAGAGCTCTACGACTTCTCTGGTGATGGACAGTGCTGCTCGCAATTGGGATTCTTGAATGTCTTGCTTGAGGTGATCTAGAAATTTGGCGTAGCTTTGTGGATCTACAGTTGCATATTTTTTTGTATTCATTTCTCTAGATGCCCATGCCAAAGACTTTTAAAGATTTTTAGGTGTTCTTCGCAGCAGAGGAGGTCTGGGATAGGGGAGTTCGGATCCATTTTAATCGATATTATAGGAGACTTGACTGGCGTATCCTCATTGATTTTGAGTTTTTTGGAGTCTCGTTCTTTCATATTCTTCTTTTGGGAGATATAAAATTTTTACCACAGAGAGCGCAGAGGGCACAGAGAGGAGATAGAAAAATCTTTCGTCTTTTCTCTGTGTTCTCCGTACTCTCTGTGGTTATAATTCCCCTTTAAGATCTTGCGTGCCTTCCAGAGCTAAAGATCTGCAGCAGATACCAAAAGAGCATGATGACGTTGAGATACATCTTCAAAGCCATCATCAGCGATAGCTTGCCCGCCATCGCCCCTTGAGCGTCGACTTCATGACTCACCCTGCGGATCATTTGCGCATCGTAAGCGCTTAGGCCGACGAAAATGACAAGACCCACGTAGCTAATCAGCAATTGCATCCCTGAGATCGGCATAAAGAAACTCAAAATCAGAGCCACGAAGGAGATCCCAATCAGCCCCATCAACCCCATTCCTAAAATCCGCCCCATGCTGGTCAAATCGGACTTAGTGAACATCCCATAGAGGGCAGCCCCTCCAAAGATCCCCCCAGCGGTGAGAAAGGCGCTCCAAATGACCTCCCCTCCAAAGTTGAGGGCATAAAGAGGCAATACCGTTCCAAAAAAGACCCCCTGTAAAGCTCCATATCCTAAGAACATAGTAGCAAGTGTTTGGTAGGAAGCTTTTTGGAAAGCGCGGTTGATCCCCATAGAGAGGAGAAAGGTGCCAATCATGGGCAGCCACCAGATAGGAAGGAGCTTCATAAATAATCCGGAGTGGATGATAAAAAAAGCGGTCGCTGCCGTTGTGCAAAGTCCGAGTGTCATCCACCCATAGACTTTTTGAGCAAAAGTGCCCTGAGCTTGTGAGTAGACAGGAGCTCTCACATCATTGCGGTTCCAAATGGTCATGGTTACACCTCCACAGATAGTGTCAAAAATAAAACTTCAAAAATGGTAAATCCCCCAACAATACTTAAAAGTAAGTTCCGAAAGGCCACATGTAAGGCGATGACAGTAGCGATTCCTGCGAGTTCGGGAATGCCATAAGGATAAACGAGAAAAGGGCGGTTGGCTAGACAATAAACAATTTGCAAAAAGATAATACAAGCCGGGAGCTTAATAGCTAAAAGATTTGCTACGCGACTTTTTCTTAAACTCTCAGCGAAGACAAAGGGGAGGAGGCGCAAAGAAGAGACGACGGCAGAAACGGTCAAAATCGTCCAAATCAAGCTTTGTCTCCTTGTAAGAGAATCACACTGGCACAGATGAGCAGTCCGACTAACATCAAATGGGTAGGAGAAATCGCAATTGCCAAGACAACGGCTGCGGCGGCCAACATGTAAGGAGTTAAGTTGCGCGTTTTGAGGTATTGCTCTGTCGCAAGTGCGACAAATAATGTGGTCAAAATAAATTCAAGTCCCGGAATTTTAACTGGAACAAAGGTGCCGACCAGCGCCCCTCCAAGAGTGCCGAAAAACCAGTACATGTGAGGTAAGAAAGTGACGGCAAAGCAATAGCTGTCATCCTCCTCCTCTTCTTCCAAGGTAGGGCCGTGGAGCAGAATAGAAAATGTCGCATCGACAAGGCCAAAAGCGAGGTAGGCCCGTTTATACCAGGGGCCACGGAAGCGATCGATGAACGAGAGGCCAAAAAAAGCGTTGCGAGAGGCAATCGATCCTGCAGTGAGGGCTTGCGTAAAGAGGGAGTTGCCGTTGAGGAGGAGCTCAAGCATCGGAAATTGGAGCGAGCCTCCAAAGATGATGAGGCTGGCGAGGGGGCCCCAGTACCAGGCATACCCCTCTTGTTGAACGAGAAATCCAAAAACCATCCCCACAGGGACGTAGACCATAAGGACAGGGAGGGTAATGCGAAAGGCAAGCGCCCAAGGGCGCTGCCTAACTTTTACTTGTTCATTCACTTCTCATCGTCGAGGATCTCTACCTCGGCCTCCTCAACATGATCGCCAGTTTGCTTGCCTTCCGCAGGACCGCCGTGCGAAGCGCCTCCTTTGGCCATCTCTTCACCAATCTTTTGCATGTGGCCACTTAAGGTTGCGGTGGCTGACTTGATCTTTTCCACATCCTCCCCTTCTAGCGCTTTTTTTGCAGCGTCGATTTGTGTTTCGATGTCTGTAACGAGAGAAGAGGGGAGTCGATCTTTAAATTCTGCAAGAGATTTTTCCGCTCGGAAGATCAAACTATCTGCTTCATTGCGGGCCAAGACCCCTTGCGTCCTTTTTTCATCCTCTTCGCGGTGCGCCTCTGCATCTCTAACGGCTTTTTGAATTTCACTTTCACTTAAGCCCGAAGAGGCCTCGATGCGGATCTTTTGTTCCTTTCCAGAGGCTTTGTCTTTTGCCGAGACATGCAAAATTCCATCCGCGTCGATGTCAAAGGCTACTTCAATTTGTGGAGTGCCACGAGGCGCTGGGGGAATGTCCGTTAGGTCAAAACGGCCAATTTCTTTGTTGTCATTGGCCATTTTTCTCTCCCCTTGCAAGACCCGGATCGTCACAGCAGGTTGATTATCTGCTGCCGTCGAAAAGATCTGCTTCTTTTGAGTGGGGATGGTGGTGTTGCGCTCCACCAACGGGGTCAATACTCCCCCTAGGGTTTCAATCCCTAAGGTGAGGGGGATGACGTCGAGGAGGAGCACATCTTTGACTTCTCCGCCGAGGACTCCCCCTTGAATGGCAGCACCGAGTGCGACCACCTCATCAGGGTTGACCCCTTTGTTAGGCTCTCTGTCGAAAAGCTCTTTAACCATCTTTTGGACAGCGGGCATCCTGGTCATCCCTCCCACTAAAAGGACATCGTCAATTTGTGACTTGTCGAGACCAGAATCTTTGAGGGCCTTAAGACAAGGCTCTTTTGTCCTTTCGATGAGCTTGCCGACGAGCTGCTCGAGTTTCGCGCGGGTGAGGGTCAAAGAGAGGTGTTTAGGTCCCGTCGCATCCATGGTGATAAACGGCTGATTGATCTCTGTCGTTTGGACTCCAGAGAGCTCAATCTTTGCTTTTTCAGCAGCATCTTTGAGGCGCTGTAGTGCCATTTTGTCGTGGCTTAAGTCAATATTATTTTCCCTTTTGAACTCTGAAAGCATCCATTGGATGATCACTTCATCGAAATCGTCACCTCCCAAGTGAGTATCTCCATTGGTGCTGAGCACTTCAAAGACTCCATCGCCGATTTCGAGAATTGAGATGTCAAAAGTTCCCCCTCCAAGGTCAAACACAGCGATCTTGTGGTCCCCTTTCTCTTTGTCGAGTCCATAAGCAAGAGCCGCAGCGGTGGGCTCTGGAATGATCCGTTTGACGTCGAGTCCGGCGATGCGCCCTGCATCTTTGGTTGATTGGCGCTGAGCGTCGTTGAAGTAAGCGGGAACAGTGATCACCGCCTCTGTGACCTCTTCGCCTAAGTAGGCTTCAGCAGTTTTTTTCATCTTCATGAGGATCTGCGCTCCCATCTCCTCGGGCGTATACGTTTTGCCATCCACCTCAAAGGCAGCTTGGCCGTTAGTGCCCGCTTTGACAGCGAAGGGGACAGTTGCAATTTCAGAGGAGACTTCGCTCAATTTTCGCCCGATAAAGCGTTTTGTTGAGTAGAGAGTTTTTGTCGGATTGGTCACTGCCTGCCGTTTTGCAGGGATGCCAACGAGCCTCTCGTCTCCTTTAAATCCGATCATCGAAGGGGTTGTGCGACTTCCCTCTTCCGAAGCGATCACCTTTGCTTGACCACCCTCCATGACAGCGACGCAGGAATTGGTCGTGCCAAGGTCGATCCCGATGATTTTACTACTCTTTTTCTTGGCCATCTGCTTTCTCCTTTTCTTTGCTAACTTTTACCTGGGCAGGTCGCAAGACGCGTTCGCCAAAGCGGTATCCACGCAAGACTTGGGTAACGACGGTTCCAGGGGGATATTTATCTGATTCTACCATCTCGAGAGCTTGATGAAGGTGAGGATCGAAAGGCTCTCCTTCCGCTTCGAACGAGGTGACGCCATGCATCGAAAACACATCTTTAAACTGGGTCATGATCATTTCAAAGCCAAGAGCCCACGCTTTGACTTCTGGGGAAGAGGCTTCGGCAAATGACAAGGCTGTTTCGAACTGATCGACCGGTTTGAGAAACTCACACAGCACATCGGCAATGGCATGGCGTATTCCCTCTTGCCGTTCCCGTTGCATCCGCTTGCGCAAATTTTCTGCCTCGGCAATGGCGCGCAAGTACTTGTCTTTATAATCCTCTACGATGAGCTCCTCTTGCGGGGGTTTAAATTCTTCTTTTTCCTCTTCACTCATGATCGACGGTCCTCAAGCAGTTTTTGCTGTTTTTCTTCTAAATAGAGAGTGGTTTCGGGCTGGCGATAGTGGATCCGAAATTTGTGAAGGCTTGCTGAAAGAGAGGAGCTCAACTGGCGACAAAAGAGGCGGAGGATCGGCAAGAGCTTGCGGTAGGGGAGGCGCGTAGGGCCTAAAATGCCCACAGCGCCCACAACCACTCCATTGATCGCATAGGGAATTGTCAATACTGAGCAGTGGCTCCCTACTGTAGGGTGCCCCACCCAGTAGGTGAGATCCTCTTTTTGCTGGCAACTGCGCAGCAAAGCTATCATTTTACGTCCACTTTCAAACAGAGATAGGCTATTCGCAAGGGCTGTAGGTTCTTGAAACTCCGGATAGGCGAGGAGGCGGGAAAATCCGGTGCGCAGTACCTCTTCTTCTGTAAAGTTAGAGTATCTTGTGATGTAGCGGATCATGAGTTCGTTGTAGAATTTTTGCGCATTAGCAAGGGCCCCTTTGGGCTTATCAGCGCCTTGCAACCGGTGGGCAAAGTAGGCTTCGACCCTTTTGCATTCCTCTTGATCGATCGGTTCATCCGTATGGATGATTTCCGTGAGAACCGACCCAAAATCGGTGATCAAGGCACAAAGGGCGCGACTGGCATCGATGGGAACAAGGCGCGCATCGAGGACAAAATCGCGGTCAAAGCGGGGCGCGCTGAGAAAAGTGGCGCAACCTGTGGTTTCTGAGAGGCGTTCTACAGCCTTTTGTAAATAGGCGATGATCTCTTTAGTTTCGCTCTTTAAATCTTCGAAGAGATGGAGATGGGAGGGCTCTTCGCTCTGTACCACCTCACTCACATAGGCTTCTAGGGCCAAAGCGGTGGGGATGCGCCCTCCTGAAACGTGCTGTTGATGTAAAAATCCCTTTTGCTCAAGATGGGCAAAATAATTGCGCAACGTAGCGCTACTTAGATCTTCAAAACCAGATTCTCGCAGCGTATTGGAACTGATGGGTTTGCCCTGCTCGAGATAAAGCTCGATGAGGCCCATCAGTACCCGGTATTCCCGGTCTGCTTTTTTTGCGCGCTTAATCGGTAGGGGTTTCATGCCTCCAGATTATAAGGGACTTTCCGACCCAAGGTCAAGTTTTTTAGCACTCAATAGGTGAGTTTGCTGAGTTTTGCTATAAATCGCTGAAAATCAAAGATGTTTGAAAAAATTTCTATAGAAATTGTTGCGGAAAAATTTAGAAAGGGATATAAACCGAAGGTCGAATGGAGAAGTGGGGAAGTGAGAGATGAAGCATTCTGTGGTTTTCTTCAGTGTGGTGTTGCTGGCCATCGCTGTTGTTGCGGATGAGACCTCTTCGTTGGAGTACAACGCCTTTAAAGTGGAGGGGATTCAAGATCTCAATAGCCGCGCTGCAGCTTGGGAGGAGGATCCTTATTATGCCGCTGTGCATGAAGAGAGCCTCGATCAAATCGAGCTTGGAATGTAACGTGGGAGACGACAAATGCTCGTTCCGAGCATTTGTCACCATAAAATTGTCTTAAGTTCACTTGCTCTAAATCTTTAATTCTCTTATACAAGAACGGCTTTCCACCCCAGAGGTTCTCGATGCGAGCCTTTTCCTATCTCAGCATGCTTCTCAGCTGTCTTCTTCCCTTTGTTGTCTATGCAGAAGAGTACGAAGAGCGCCTGGTCCTATCTACACCAGAACAAATTGCCACGCTCAATAGCGAGCCTGACTTTCTTATCGGAGGTGTCGTTAGTCCATTAAGCGGGCAGCCTGTCCTCAGACAGACCGATATGGTCATCCGAGGGGCTCAGGACCTTGTTCTCAGCAGAACCTACATTCCTCCCTATATGCCCGTCTCTCTCTCCTCAGTGAAAGGGGAGAAAGGGGATATCGACAACTTTTATCTCTTCTACCACCTTCAAGACCATTATCGGAGCTGGCAGTCCTTTCCCCATTTGCGTCTCGAGCTTGACTGTCCTTCGGTAACAGTGCGTTTCACTGATCGGCACGGATCCACCCTCGATTTTTGTGTGAAAGAGGGGAAGACTACCCTCGCCTCACCCGCCTATGCCATCACAAACACGCAAGGGGACACTCCTAGCGGGAAATATGACCCGCGAAATACGCGTATTGAGATCGGGAACGATCTCAATACGGTTGTTGTGCACTTACCTGATGGCTCTTGCCTTGAGTATGGAAAACTTGTGCGGTTTGGCCGCAGTGGCTTGATTTACGGCCTTGCTAAAGAAAGACTGCCCAATGGCAAAATCCTCAAGTATTCCTGCTTTTTTGCAGGGGACAAACGGGTTTGTTTAGCCACTCTTGAAAGCTTAGACCCCTCTGAGAGGTATACTTATGCCTCTCTTCACCAAGAAAATGGCTCCCATTGGACCTCTTCAACGGGCCTCACCACAGATTACAAGTATGTCGCTCCTCGCTGCAAGGCGACGATTAAGCAGTCTCGTGCCAACCCTAGT
>JAFEGQ010000089.1 GCA_018239785.1 Verrucomicrobiota bacterium | reverse complement strand
TTTTTAAAAAATTGTATAAATACTTTAGCGGTTTTTGACTCACATTGAGGCGTTTGATTCGGGTTAATAGAAGGGGTTAGATATTTTGATACCGTCTCAACCATATTGATTTTACCTTAAATATGAGGAACTAATTTTAGATGTTTTGATCTTTAGTGTCAACGCGAGAGTTCTCTCGATTGATCAACGTGACGGGCCATTTGAGCTAAGGCTTGAATCCAAAGGGGGTGATCATTCAGAGAAGGAACAAGCGTTTGTCCATATTCAATTTTAATTTCATATAATGTTTCTAAGCAATCGGCGATAAAAGAGGGGCAGAAGACTATTGAATTTTTGAATTTTTTTAGCACATCACTTGTGTAGGGTTGAATCCAAGGACTTTTGCCCAGGCGCGATTGAAAGGCGACACAATACTGCTCTTGGTTGAGCTTCAACGCCTTTGCAAGGGCGTGCGCTGTTTGAAAACACTGGGCTCGGTAACAGCCAAGGCGGTGTTGGCAGCACCCTGTTGAGAGACACAGCGGATGAGCGTTTTTTAGGTATTGTTCGGGAAGGCCGTGAAAGCTCATGACGATCTTGTCATAAGAGTTGAGGTCAAAAGTTTGCGCCCGCTGGGCGAAAGCGGCGATCATCAGTGGGTCAGTAGGGTAGCTATTGACAAAGCGCAGCTCGGGGATGGTTTGCCAAGAGGAGAGGAGGTCGAACACTTTTTCGTGAACAGAACCTGTGGTGGCAGAAGCGTATTGTGGGAAAAGGGGGATGATGACGATCTTGGATAGCCCCTTGAGCTGTTCAAGAGCGGAGTGAAGAGAGGGATTTTGGTAGCGCATTCCAAGAGCGACGACAAACTCCCCTCCAAGTTCTTTTTGCAAAAGCACTTGAATCTTTTTGCTGTGAACCAAAAGAGGAGAGCCCTCGTCGGTCCAAATGTGAGCATAGGCTTTGGTCGATTCTTTGGCTCGGCGAGGGACGATAAGACCGCGGACTAACAAGTGGCGCGAGACGTAGGGGAGATCAATCACTCTTTTATCGGTTAAAAATTCTTTTAAATACCGTTTCACTGCTGGAACCGTGGGAGCATCAGGAGTGCCGAGGTTGACTAAAAGAACGCCTGTCGTCATGACAAGAGTTTTACAGATCCGTAGGGTTTTGTTCATGCTGAATTTTCTGTGGATTATTTTCGGGGTCATTGGACTCTACATCGGGGGAGAGGGGCTCGTGAAAGGGGCCTATCATTCTGCATTGCGTTTGGGCGTAAGCACGTTGAGCGCGGGGTTGTTGATTGTCGCTTGTAGCACATCGATGCCAGAGCTGGTGGCGAGTCTCGTTGCTCAGGTTTGGCAAAACAATGGGGACATTGCCTTAGGGAATGTGGTGGGTTCTAACATCGTCAATGTGGGATTGATGTTGGGAATTGCCGCTTGTATCACGCCGATTAAAGTGTCTCGTGCAATGGCGATCAGGGAGATGCCTCTCATGGTGGGGGCTTTAGCGATTTTTTCCGCTTTTTTGTTTGAAGGAGAGCTCTCTCGGATCAGCGGCATCGTCATGTTGGCTCTGTTTGTCTTCTATAGCATCTTTCAAGTGAAGATAGGGCGTAAAGAGCACCGAGGGGAAGCTCTTGAGCACGCGCTCCCCAACACGTGGGTAAAAGATCTCGTGTTTTTATTGGGAGGAGTGGCTGCGCTGGTTTTAGGAGGATTTTCCTTAATTGAGGGGGCTGTTGGGATCGCTCGTGCTTGGGGAATGAGCGATCGGGTTGTGGGATTGACGATTGTGGCTGTCGGGACGAGCCTTCCAGAGCTTTCCACCAGTTGTGTTGCCGCGTGGCGTGGGCATGGAGATATCGCTTTTGGGAATATCATCGGTTCGAACATTTTTAATGCTTTGGTGATTGCTGGAGGGGTTGCTGTGATCAGCCCCATCGCTTTTTCACCGAAGTTATTGAGCTTTGATGTCCCCATCATGTTAGGGATGAGTGTGCTCCTTTGGCTTTTAATGCTCGGCAAACAGTTTGGAAGGCGCAGCGGGATTCTTTTGATCGCCTTGTATCTGACCTATTTTATCGTTTTAGCGTGGCGATAGGCTTCTCAACTGACGCCGTAGCTGTTTTAGAGGCTCGGCTGCATAACCTGCTTCCGTCGTGAGCTTTTCTGCCTGTTCGAGATGCTGCCAGGCAGCGGGGTAATGGTGTCTCTCCAGACAAAGAGTGGCTAAGTAATATTCGACGACTGGGTCACTGGCGTCTAGAGCGTGGTAGTGATTGAGGGCATCGATCGCTTCCCCCCCTCTTCCTAACTGAAGGTAAGTGGTTGCGAGTTGGAGCCACCCTGAGCGAAAAGCGGGGTATTCTTTGAGAATGGTTCTGAGGGTGCTTTGCTTTTTTAAGATTGAGTCTCTTTTTTCATCGACATGCAAGAAAATGGCCTCAATGCCCTCCGTTCCCACCTTATTGGCAAGCAGATCAATGGGGAGAGTTCCTGGAGATAGGGCATATTCGGGGCAGTAGCCTGCGATTTCTTGGAGGAGCGCCCGACCTCTCTCTATTTGACCGTCAATGAGACAAGTATAGCCGAGAAATTCTTTCGTCAAAGGATCATTGGGTTGATAGAGAAGCGCATGCTCGTAGGCTGCAATGGCCGCTTTAATCTCTCCTGCTTGCCATAGGGAGGAGGCTTGGTTGACGAAAGTTAAGCCTGTGATCTCCCGAATTGAACGGCGTTGAAGAGCTTTTGTATGGAGGCTTAAGTATTGCTTTGAGGGGATATGGATCCCTCTTGCGGTTGTCTCGATATTGATCTTTTCGTCGGGTGTTCTGAGGTAGATGTGGCCAGGAGGGGTGACAGCTTCTAACTCAAGGCCAATGCGCTGTGCAAGAGAGAGGTAAAGGGCGCTGACGCCCAAGCAAACGCCTCTGCGAGAGTCTAGCACCGCAGGGAGAAAGGTGTAGAGGTCCACCTCATCTGTCCAGAGCGAATGGGGGGGGAAGCGCAGGTGCATTTCGTAAAAGAGGAGTTGATTGATCGCCCGAATTTTTTCCTCAGGAGAGCTATTGAAAGAAGTGCGCGCGAGCACTTGAAGCGCCATCAGATCGAGGAGCGCTTCATAGGTAAGAATTTTCTCCATTTGCCCTTCGAATTGACTCAGGAGGAGTGCGCGGCTTAAATCGATTTCGTTCTCAGGCAACGCAAGCACCTGTGCCTCTGTGGTGCAAGCATGGCCGGCTAAGGATCTGTGGAGCAAAGGGCTGCCGAGCTCTTTAAGCACTTCAAGTTGTTCAAGGGGGAGGGGTTCTTCCTCTCTTCCCTGTTTGGCCAGTAAATTGACGATGCAGTTGAGATCTAAAGTGGGGAGCTGGCGTAGGTCTGTTCCGAGCAGTTCGCAAGCCCGCTTGAGCGCTTCCACGTCCCCATAGAGTTCGTAATAGGCGAGCTGTTGAGGAATTGACTTAGGATCGAGATCGATGGGCATGAAATTTAGTATGGAGAAGTGGCTTATTTTTCCTCTATAATAGCTCAACGTTATGACTGAACGGATCGAAATACAACGGGAGAAATTTAACTCCCAAGTGGAGCAGATCTCCCAAGCAGAGAAACGGGCCTTTTTTTGGAAAAATTTTTTCCGATCCACCGTCTATGTGACTGCCGCTGCGATGTGTGGCTCAGGCGTGGGGATGCGGCTCGCTCTCCTGCGAGAAAACCCTGCTTGGCTTGGGTATGCCTTTCAGACTGTAGGAGTCTCTTCTATGGTGTTGGGGGCGACTTATGGTTGGCAGCGCTATATCTCTCGGCTAGCTAACGATGCTACAAAAAAATTAAAAACAGAACTCTCTGAGCATCAAAAAGAAGAGCTCGCTGACCATGCGCTCGAGCTTTTTGAGATTCACCCTGCCCCTATTTTGCTCAAATATGTCAAAGAGCCTCAAGACAATGCTCTTTTGATCGAATGGGCCCTTAAGCGAGAAAGGGCGCAATTTCTGAAATTGCGTTATAAGCGTTTAATTTGGGTCAGTTTAGCGACAGTCGCTCTTGGGGGGACGGCGTTGGTTGTCAGCGCTGTGATGCGGCGAGGATTGCAAAAAGTTTTCCCGCTCACCATGGGGATGGTCTCTGGAGGGCTCGTGGCGACGCTAGGCTTTCAAGAGGCTAGTAGCAGAGCCAAAGAGGAGGGGAAACGGAAGGGGGAGCTTCTCGATCGCGGTGTAAAAGTGGTCCCAGAGCCCACGCTCCGCCCTCTATTAGGGCAAATTGGGGGGGCGATAGAGCGTTTGAAGCTGAATGTCAATGACGAAGGGCTCAAAGAGTATTTGGAACACTGCGTCAAGCTGAAGAAGCTCTCCGTAGAGGGGATCACCGCTCTTCCTGATATGACCCATTTGCATCTGCGCCAGCTGCATTTGCGCCAGGAGGGGGTCGAAGTGGTGTGGGAGGAGCTGCCCAGAGGCTTGCGCATTTTGCGTGTTGCAAGTTTAAGGGCGCAAGGGGATCCAAAGCGGCTCTTGAAGCTGCGCAAACTGGAGGTCAATCAGCTGGAGAGTCAACAATGGCGCTGCTTAAAAGAGCTCAAAGTGTTGAACACATTAAAGATCAAGAATTTGTTGGGGGTGCTGACGCAAGAGCTATTAGAGATCCCCTCTAATTTAAAAGAGCTTAGTATACCCAATTTGCCAGATGTGGGCGAAGAGCATGCTCTCAGACACCATCAAAAATTGGTAGAGGTGACGTTGAGCGACCCTACGAGAGACTCTTTTAAAACGCTCCAGAAGATTGCCATGTTGAGAAAGTTGAAACTGAAGAAAAATAGTGGCCTTGATGACACTAGTCTCGACTGGATTTTAAAGACCAGGATGTTGGAAGAGGTGCGCATTAAAGGACCTATTCCCCCAACTCTTTCTAAAGAAGCGCTTTCACGTCTTTGTACAAAAGATCATTACGTGATTCTCCTCGACGAAGAGACGAAAAAAGCTGTGAAACCAACAGAGATTCTTGCTGGGAAGCCCTATGAAGCTCAAAAGGTTGTCTTCAAACGCTCAGGGCTGTAAGTTGATCTTTCATTTAGGAGATTCTTATGTCTTTTTCTAAACTCCATGAATTCATCCCCAAATCTTATCTTTATCTACGCAGTGGTTACAGATTTTCGATATTTAAAAAAGATTTGTTAGCCGGACTTACTGTGGGGATCATAGCTCTTCCTCTTGCGATGGCTTTTGCTATCGCTTCCGACGTCACTCCGGAACGTGGTCTTTATACCGCGATCATTGCGGGCTTTCTGATCTCAGCGTTAGGGGGAAGCCGCATCCAAATTGGCGGTCCCACAGGTGCCTTTGTTGTTATCGTCTATGAGATCATCCAAAGGACTGGTTACAATGGGCTTTGCATATCAATGGTGATCGCAGCTCTTATCCTTGTTCTTTTGGGAATTTTTCGTATTGGCTCTTGGATTAAATATGTTCCACATCCTTTGGTCACCGGCTTTACTTCTGGAATAGCGGTTATTATTTTCTCAACACAGATAAAAGATTTTTTTGGACTGAAAATGGGGACACCACCGGCTGATTTTACTGCGAAGTGGCTAGCTTATTTCGATGCTTTCCCTACTTTTGATCCTATGACTTTATCCTTGGCGGTGGGGACGTTGGGAGTCATCTTATTGATCCGGCGCTTAGTTCCTTGGCTTCCTTGGGGCATCAGCGCTATTGTTCTTGCGACAGCTGTTTGCACATTGTTTCAATTACCGGTAGAAACTATTCAGTCACGTTTCGGCGAAATTCCAAGAAGTTTGCCACTACCATCATTTCCAAGTTTTTTAATTCCTGCTGGACAACTTCAAGAAATAGTAACCGATGGGATCATCATTGCTTTTCTTGGAAGCATCGAATCGCTTCTTTCTGCTGTTGTTGGCGATGGGATGATCGGCGGCCGGCATCGTTCCAATTGCGAATTGATCGCTCAGGGGATTGCCAATTTTGGTTCGGTGATTTTCGGGGGAATTCCTGCGACTGGCGCAATCGCCAGAACAGCAGCTAACGTTAAGACAGGTGCGCAAACCCCAATGGCAGGAATGATTCACGCCATAGTCTTATTTTTTATTCTCTATCTGCTGGCACCTCTTGTAAGCGCAATTCCTCTAGCGGCCCTTGCTGCTATCTTAGTGATGGTCTCTTGGAACATGAGCGAAGTCGGTCATTTTACCCGTCTTTTAAGAGCCCCTTATGGGGATCGCATCGTCCTTTTAGCGGTATTTCTTTTGACGGTATTTGTCGATATAACAGTTGCTATCTTTGTTGGCATGATTTTGGCGAGTCTCTTTTTTATGCAACGGATGAGTCAAATGTCAAAGGTGGTGTCTTTGTCGCAAGTTTTTCAAGAAAGCCAAGTGGATTTTCCTGAGAAAAGAGATCCTAATGACATCTCGAAAAAGATAGTGCCGCGAGGAGTCGAAGTGTATGAAATTCAAGGTCCATTTTTCTTCGGCGCAGCTAATATGCTTAGAGATCTTTTAAACAACTCCACGATAGCGCAAAAGATTTTTATTCTTCGAATGCGTTTAGTCCCAATGATTGACGCATCTGGAATGCACGGGCTTGAAGAGTTTTATAGCCAATGCAAGAAAAAGAACATCATTCTTTTTTTATCGGGAGTTCACGGACAAACAAGGCAGGATCTTAAAAAGTTTGGGCTTATAGAAGCAATTGGCGAACAGCAAGTTTTTCCAGATATTGATGCTGCATTGGCAAAAGCAGAAGAAATATTATCTATACCCAGTTAAGTTGAGGCATTGGTTGTTCGTGCCCGCGATCGAGGCTGGCAAACCCTACAAGGTCAAAAGGTTGTCCTCAAACGTCCTGGGCTCTAGCATGAAACTTCAAAAATGGTAACAATTAAGCTTATGAATGTTGAAGGGCTAAAAAGAATTATTGCGAGAGGTGAGGATAGCAGCCACCAATTTAAGGAAGACATTCGCAATAGCGATTCTCTTGCTGCTGAAATGGTAGCACTTTCGAATAAAAGACGAGTAAATTTCAAAGAGGCATTACGACGCCTTTTTCAAGAGGTGGACTTATTGCATGCCGATGGGCGTGCGTCGAGCTCTCCGAGATTGGCCGAAAATTCAGTTTTGCGATGATCGTGAGGGGTGCCTTTTTACCTCAACGATTCAGAGAGTGCAGGTGCATTTATAGGTGCATCTTCCATGCACCTATAGCTTTATGCGGGCTCAAGCACCATTTCTTGAGTGGCATAGCGGTCAGCCTGAAGGGAGAAAAGATAGGCATATTCTCCTTCCCTTTTTGCAAGAAGCTCTTCGTGGGTCCCTTCCTCAATCAATTCTCCGTTTTTTAAGACGAGAATCCAATCGGCCATTTTGACAGATCCCAAACGATGGGTGATGAAAAAGGTAGTTTTGTTTTCGGTATTTTCAGCAAACTTTTGAAACACCTCATGCTCACTTTTAGGGTCTAAAGCAGCAGTGGGTTCGTCTAAAATGAGAATATTGGCATCTCGAAAAAATGCGCGTGACATCGCAATTTTTTGCCACTCCCCTCCAGAAAGAGACGTTCCCCCAAACTCTTTTCCCAGCATGGAGTTCAAGCCGAGGGGAAGCTTTGTAGCTACCGCATCAAAGCCCCCTTTTTGGGCAGCTTCAGCAATTTCCTCAGGGTCAAACGAAGAACGGCTGATTCCAATATTTTCTCCGGCGCTAAGGTGGTATTGCCCAAAGTCTTGAAAAACAACACTTAAGTATTGTCGCCAGGTTTTGAGATCGATTTCCTTGAGATCGATTCCATCGATCAGGATTCTTCCTTCGGTAGGGTCATAGAAACGGGCCAATAGCTTCACAAGAGTGGATTTGCCCGCCCCATTTTCTCCTACAACTGCAATTTTTTTGCCAATTGGGATAGAGAAATTCACATTGGAGAGTACCTTTCTCCCATCTGGGTAGGAGAAAGAGATCCCTTCGAAGTGAATAGCGTGAATAGGGAAAGGATCGGGGGGGATGGTGACTTTCTTGGGGATCAAATAGGAAAAATCTGTTTGCAAAAAGTGATTGAATTTCTCAAAAAACAGCATTGTTTGAGCGAGCATGCCAAAGTCTTGGATCAGACCGTTGATCTCTAATTGTATCATGACTAACGCTTGTAAGACGATGACAACTGCACCAGCGGTAAAGGTTCCCTGTTTAGCATGCATGATCGCGAAGATAAAAATGAGGATGTTTCCAAGAACTGAGAGTAACGAAAGAGAGACAAATCTCAAGGATTTTTCCCATCGTTCAGTATTAAAAGCGTCATGAAAGGATTTGGCAAGGTTTTTATATCTAGTGACGAGAAAATTTCCAAAACCAAAAAGACGAATTTCTTTGGAAAATCGCTCTTCTAAAGTAAGCGAAGATAGCCATGCTAATCGCCTTGATTCTGGGCTTCTAAAAAGCATGTCCGTCCATGTTTGTTTTTCAAACCAATAGGTGGAAATGGCATGCGGAATACAGGCAATCAAGATGAAAGCAGGCATCCAAAGACTAATGGTTGAAATGACCACGAGAATCGAACTTAAAGTAATAAGATCTTTCGCTAATCCTGTGATAATGAAGACAAAGTTCAAAGGGCGTCTTGCTGATTCATTCTTGAGAAATTGAATTTGGTCATAGAGCTCTGGATTTTCAAAAGGAGCTAGTCCCTCAATGCTGTTGGCTTTTTCCATTAACAGCACGTTGCAATGAGTAAGGGCCTTTTCATTGAGATTGATGCGAATCAAGGAAATAATAGGACTGATCACAGTGCCTAAGACAAGGGCTCCACACCATGCGCAGACTAAGCCTAAAGGAAAAAATGCCTCAGGAGAAAGCACCCAATTAATGATGGCTTGCACAATAAAGAGAGAAAAAGCGGGGATGAGGCCTTGGACAATGATGAGTAATGCAAGAAGGCTCGTCTCTTTGGGAGCAGCGATCACAAGTTGCTTGGTTCCCCAAACAACAATGTTTAATTTATAAAAATAATTAGTTAATTTCATGATAGAACTGTTGCTAAATCGTTTGCTTTTTTGCGCAGATATTTACGAATCAGTCTACAGTCATGGAGTTTTTTATCTTCTGAGCGATTGGTTAGGTGTTTTTTTATCCAGTCGATCGCTGTATTGGGAAAAACGTGAGAATAGCAATGGTTTTTTCCATCGTAGAGATAAGTTTCTCCAGGTTTGTGATAAAAATAAGGAATATTCAGCGCTAAGAGATCTTGGACTTCATAGTCAGTGTAAGGGGTATCTCTTAATTTGCTTCTTAGAAAATCTTCGGCTTTCTTTTTAGATTTGCAATATTCGGGCTGTTGAATTCTTCTTTGGAGATAGAAATAGGCACTCGTATCACGGATCACCATTCTCGAATGCACAGAAGAAATTTTATCCCACCAAGAGAGGTGTTTTAAAATTTGAAGAGATTTTTCCGTGATTAAGTCATAGCAAAAACAAAACCCACGTAGGATGTCTTCTAGAAATTCAGATGAATTATAGTAATTTCCTTGGAACGAAGGGCGATGATGGGTGCTTTCATGGCTGTAGCCACTATAAGAAATCCGGATATCATCTGTCTGATCATGTATTGCATGGGTAAATAATGATTCAAATCG
This sequence comes from Verrucomicrobiota bacterium, assembly GCA_018239785.1. Lineage (GTDB taxonomy): Bacteria > Chlamydiota > Chlamydiia > Chlamydiales > JAFEGQ01 > JAFEGQ01. Next base: position 1,153 of record JAFEGQ010000089.1, on the reverse strand, counting down.
TTCCTCATCAGTTGCTTGAAAGGCTGAATAATTTGTTTTATTTTGATAATTTTTCGTGAATTTTTGAATGAGTTGCGTGGAGATGATGCTTTTGTTTTCCTGAAGAGGCATTGCATAATTTTGAAACAAGGTCTCCCCGTCTAAAAGTATAGGGAAGGAACCATGAGCGAGGATATTCTCGCAGTGACCGTCAGAATAATTGAGGGTGTCAGCAATCGCTAGAAAAACTCCAGATTTTTGATAAAACAGCCGAACTTCTTCGATGGAGTGGCAGGACTGTTGAGAAATGTATTCAAGCCAACCGTAATTATCTTTAGAGAGAGTTTTTCTGCACAAAAGATCAAATGGATCGGGGAGATCAATTTCTTTAATAAACTCTTCAAAAAGATCATCAAGATGAAGATCAACAGGTTTATAAATAATCTTAGTGTTATCGGAGAAAAAAAGAAGAAGAGATTGTTGATCGCGGTGTCTATCTGAAGAGGAAAGAATTTTGACTTTTTCCACGAGGCTTGTAGATGAAATTTTAAAATATCTTTTAATTTCACTAAGATCTTTTTCGAGCCTTTTTAGGCAGTTTCTGAGATTTAAAAAAGATTGCACTATCACCGCATCGATCATTTCAAAAAGATAAGGATATTTGTCTGTGATTGAACGTGCTTGAGCGGTATAACTATGTTCCTTCACAAAAAAGCTTGTGTATCGCTCGGAGGGGGTAGAGCCTGCTAAGCCACCTAATTGTTTGGTCCTATGTAGCTCATGGACGAGCGTGGGCAGTAAAAGCTGGTCCAGTTCTTCAGCTACTTCGAGGCTAAATTCGCAAAGAATTTCGGAGACATCTTTTTTAAACAGAGATGTCGTAGAGAGTTGGGCAATGGTATCGGAAAAGGCCTTTTCTAAGGAGGCAAGATAGTACTGCGCGCGCCAGGAGTTTCTAAATCGCACTCTATACACCTATCAATTAACGCGATGTGCGAGTTTTCCTGCGGAAAACTGCATACGCAAAATAAATGACTCAAAACATTTTCCCTCTCTGTGTCCTCTGTGCTCTCTCAGGGCGATTTCATGAGAAAGACTATATGATTGCTAAGGCTTAATTATCAGTAGTTTAAAAAATACATCATTCTCTGTGGCCTCTGTGATCTCTGTGGTT
>JAFEGQ010000088.1 GCA_018239785.1 Verrucomicrobiota bacterium | reverse complement strand
TGCATGTGGGTTGTTCCTGAAATTACAGAACTAGGAAAAAGGCGATTTTTCGGGTGTTGAGCAGAGGTTGATATGATCAACCCCCGAAAAATTGTCTTTTTCTCTAGTTTTGCAATTACCTCTATAGACAAAATTAAAGAAGTTGTGGTATTCTTTTTTCCGAGAAGCTAACATATTGAGAAGAAGATGAGCAATGAATTATCCATTATAAAAATAGAATCACCTTTCACAAGAAAAGATCTAGTGGTAACAGGGGCAGTGGGTGCTCTTTGCACATTAGCGCTCTCCTACTTCAGTCAGAAAGTGAAAAAAATTGCCAAGCCTCTGCTGACCACTTCGGGAATGATAGCCCTGGCGGGGGTCTATTTACATCATAAAGGGCATACTTCTTTAGGAGAGACTGTCGTCACAATTAAAGAAAATAATATTTTTCAACGCCTTCAAGGCTCTGCATTCGTCGACAAGTTAAAGCAATACGATGAAAAAGCCGCCGCAAAGAGTCTACAAACATTTGGATTTCAAGCCCCTCAAGGAAAGTCGATAGACCCCAACGCATTGATAGAACTTTTTGAAAAAAATAAGGGTTCCATCCTAGAAAAGTATCCCCAAGAGGTCATTCCTAAATATACTTTTTATTCTATTGGCAAAGAAGACCACTGGGTAAATCAACGCAACACACCTAAGGACGTATTAAAATATTTTATTGTATCATTTGATTCGACAAAAGAAGGTATTCAAGAAATCTTTAAAATATTAAGCTCAGAAGATCAAAATCGCTTGGCGATGGAGCTACACAGCATCCTTGCTGAGGATAAGGACAACGTTTTGCACCCTGTTTTTGGTCATCCTTCAGGGGAGATTATCCTCTACGATCCCGAATGCGACAAAAATCTAACAGTAACAGGAATTACATTCCATAAACATAAAAAACAATCTTCCTTCTTTGAAGAATGCGATAAAAAAAACCTGTCTTTAAAACACACATCTCCTTTTTCTAACTATTATAGATATAATTATATATTTTAATGACTGTATAAAAAAATGATTAGTCGCCTGAGCTGTGAGGTTTTCTTCCTCACACTCTGGTGAAAAAATCTCTTACACGATCGATGACATGGGTCTTTTTGCATTTTACTGAAAGTCAGATTGTCAGCAAGGGGATGTCCCTTTACACTTCAGCTCGATGGAGTTTGTAAAACTAATCATTCCCCTCATCGAAGTGGGCATCCTGACGGTGTTGCTCAACTATCTTCTCGGGTTTTTTTGGAATACCCGAGCGATGGATCTTATCGTCGGATTTTTGGTCATTTTGGCCCTTTTTGCCCTTGCCAACTGGCTGCATCTCCCCGTTTTGCAAAAAATCCTCCTCGGCATCGTCGAAGTGCTCGTGTTAGCTGTCTTGATCATTTTTCAACCCGAGCTGCGCATCGCCCTATCTCGCCTCAGTTTCAAAGGGAAAAAATTTCAGGAAACTTCAGAATTTGACCGCCTCTTAGAGCACCTGACGAACTCGGTGTATCGCCTCGCTGAACGGCACATTGGAGCGATTATTGTTTTGGAAAATCAAGACTCTTTGGAAGAGTTTGCCAACCGAGCGGTGATGATCAACGGCGATTTTTCGAGTGAACTCCTCGAATCGATCTTTGTCACCTCCACTCCCCTCCACGATGGGGCTGTCATTTTGCGCGGCTCTACCCTCGTGGCAGCTTCGGTGATTTTACCTCTTGCTGATGACACCTCGCAACTCGCCAAAACCATGGGGACGCGCCATCGCGCTGCCCTTGGCATCGCAGAATCGACCGATGCGTTGTCGATCGTCGTCTCAGAAGAGAGTGGCAAGGTGTCGATCGCCAGGGAAGGGATGATGACACGAGGAGTTAAGCCCGACCGCTTTAAAGGCATTGCAAGGAGCATCTTCAGCCCACCAAGCCCAAAAAGACACTTTAGCTTAAGGGAGTGGCTCACGCGATGAGAGAATTTTTTGGCCATCTTTTTATACGCAACTGGCCTCGCAAGTTAATTGCCCTGTTAGCTGCTATCGTGATTTGGTTTCTCGTTAGTCATTCGATCACCGTCACAAGAACGATCACCAATGTGCCTGTACGGGTGTTAAACATCCCTAAGGACAAAACGATCGAAGGGCTTTTGCCCAGTGGAATCTTGGCTCAGCGGATCACTCTCACTCTGACAGGGCGTAAAACATCTCTCGATGAGCTCAGCGGAAACGACTTCGAGGTGGTCAGCGATGCAGCGGGCTTGGGGGACCATTGGACCTTTGAAGTCAGCAAACGGCATCTGTTGAGCCTCAACCCCGACTTTGATCTCGCACGCGATGTCCTTTCGGTCGCTCCTGTCAAGATCACTCTTCAACTGGAGCCGCTAGTCACTGAAAAAATCCCGATCACCCTCACAGAACCAATTGGCGACCCCCCTAATGGCTACATCTTCCTCGATGTGTGGCCTCAACGGCTCTACCAGACGATGAGTGGCGCGCAGCGAAAAATCGAACAGCTTAAGGAAGAAGGGCTCCGCTTGACCTTGAATCTCTCCCGCGTCTCCCAAGCTGATCTCGAGGGAGCAGAATCGAGGGGAGAGGATGGGGGGGAGGTGCGGTTTTTTGTGCCTCAATCTTGGAAGCGGATCACCCTCCCTTTTGGCGAAGAAGAGATGGTCAACATCAATGACCCACAAGCAATTTATTTACACCTCGACTTCCTCAAGCAAGAGCTGATCCCTCTTAACGCCGATATTCCGATTGGGGTTTTCTACCCCTTAAACTTTAGCCTCTCTCTCAATCCCGACACCTACACTTTAGAGGCCGATCAGCTGATCGGCAACCGCAATGGGGTCGCCATCTTCAATGTGCCCCTCTACGTGCGCAATGTCAGCCGTTTGTTTTTAAATACCGTCCGCGATCGGCTGCAACTGACCATTGTGGCGACGCCCAAAGAGCTTGCGAAAGAGCTCCCCTGGAGCGTCGAGTTCATTGATTCTAACCGGCTCGAAAACCTCTATGTGCAGGCAGCTTTGCAAGCGACCGATTCCAACGGCGCTGAAGAAGAGCTGCGCAGACAGCTCACTACCGACTCTCTTCGGGTGAGGTTTCGCAAGTACATCAGGGACTTTGAGCTCTTGCACAAGGATCAGAGCCCTTTAAAGCTACGCGCAGAATTGGGGAAAAACACCATCACCTTGACAGATGCCTCGCTCAAGGAAGAGGTAAAATGAAAATCGCCCTCTTAAAAAGTGGGTTTTTCCAAGTGGGGGGCTTGGAAAAATATACAAAAAAGCTCGCCGAAGCGTTTGCAAAGCGGGGGTGTGAGGTCACTCTTTTGACTTGCTTGCGCCGCACCCAAAAAGAGGCTCCTCCCGTCGATTCCTCTTGCCCCTACAAGATCGTTTCCTTAGGAAAACAGAGCTGGTTTGGAGCAAAAAATCGGCTCGATTTCGATCGCGAGTGTAGAGAGTGGCTGAAAGTCCACCCTCAAGAGGTGGTGTTCGGCATGGACCGCAATACCCACCAAACTCATTACCGCGTTGGAGAGGGGATCCACCGCGCTTACCTAGAAAAACGGCGAAACAGTGAGGGTTTTTTCAAAAGACTCTCCTTTAAAATCAATCCTCTTCACCTAGTCAATCTCTATCTGGAGAGCAAAACCTTTTCCGACCCCCATCTCAAAACAGTCATCACCAATTCTTTTATGGTCAAAGAGGAGCTGCTCGCCTGCTATCCTGTGGACCCCACAAAAGTGCATGTGGTCCATAATGGGGTCGAGTGGCAAGAGATGGAGGCCGAATTCGAGGCCTCTTTGAAATTCCCTCCCCATCCACAGCACCATTTTCTCTTCATCGGCAACGGCTGGCGGCGCAAAGGTCTAGCTCCCCTCCTTGAAGCTATAGCAACGCTTCCTAAAAGCGCTTTCCACCTGACCATCTTGGGCAAGGAGAAAAAAACAGCCCCCTATCTCGAGCAAATCAAAAATTTAGAGCTTGAGAAAAACGTCTCAATCGAAGGTCTCAAAAATGCTCGCCCTTTCCTTCAACACGCCGATACACTGGTCTTGCCGAGCCTCTATGACCCTTTTGCCAATGTAACCGTGGAGGCCCTAGCGATGGGGCTAGATGTGATCACCTCTCCTTACAATGGGGGCAAAGAGGTCCTCACCCCAGATACAGGCACGATTGTCGAGATGGACCATCTCGCAGAAGCTCTCCATTGCGCTTTGTCGAAGCGAAAAACGGAAGCGTCAGCTAGGAGGCAAAGAGAAAGCGTCCGCCACCTCGATTTTTCACAACAACTGACAAAAATTGTCGAGCTCACCCTTGCCAGCTAACCGTTTTTTCACACCCCATCCGCTTGAACAAGGAGAGGTTCTTCTCGAAGGAGATGAAGCTCACCACTTGCAAAAAGCGATGCGGGGTGCTTTAGGAGACATGGTAGAGCTGATTAACGGAAGAGGAGAGCTGGCTCAGGGCAAAATCCTCGCTTTCCCTAAAAAGGGAGTGCTCCTCGAAATCCTCTCCTCCTCAAGTGAGCCCAAGCCTCTAGCAACCATTCTTCTCCAAGCCATCCCCCGACAAGGGCGATTGTCGACGATCATTGAAAAAGGGACAGAACTTGGAGCGACTGACTTCTGGCTCTTCTCGGCATCGCGGGGAGAGCGGGAATCGCTCTCTCCCCAAGGTTTAGAGCGGTGCTCCGCTGTGGCTGTTGCGGCGATGAAGCAATGTGGATCTCTTTATCTCCCCACAATTTGCCTGAAAAAATCGCTATTTAAACTCACCTTTCTCCCAGAATTTTCCTTCTATGGCTCTATCGATGCTAATGCCCCTCCCTTCTCCCCTCCCCCTGGTCAAGAGATTCTCTTTGCCATTGGCCCTGAAAGTGGCTTTACCCCAGAGGAGGAGAAACACCTTGAATCTCTAGGAGCTCTAGAATGCAAACTCCACACTCACATCTTGCGGACCGACACTGCTCCCTTAGCGGCCTTAAGCTTAATTGCGAGAGCTCGTCTTTAAGAATGACAACCAAAAGCTTGGAGAGTTTTTTTAGATAATTCTCGAATTTCTTTCCACTGAGGTGTTTGAAGCTCTTCTTCTGGTGAAGAGGCTTCTACACCTATGAAATCATCGAGTTTTTCTTGCAATTCCATGACTTGTGCATATTGAGCGTCACTGAGCCCATATTCTTTAGGCTTTTCAAAAATCGACTCCCCTAAATCAAAAAAAAGACAAATGCTCTCACTAAGATCGTCACATTCCGGCCCTTCTCCTCGAATCCAAACTCTTTCTTGATATTCTTGATCTGAAAGGCCTTCAACATTCTTAAGAAATCCTTCCAAAATTTGCTTCCTAACCTGTGAGATCTCTTTTGGTTGATCCATGATTTACTCGCGGTATTTAAATTCATTGATTGGTATGTGAGCGTCGGGTGATTTAGGAGAGACCCGATTTCCATATTTATCAATTGCTTGCCCGTTTTTCAATTGAATCACATAGGGCTCCCTTTGATGAGGGAAAGGACTGTGCGGTTTCCCTGGCATGATTCTGATAGAGGTCCCCTCATCCTTAGGATGCACATATCTCATACCTCCACCACGTTGTGAAATCTTGACTCTGAAATTTTCAGGAATTCCCACAGGCCTAGGGAAGGTCGGCATACCTGTTTGATGGATCAGCTCTCTCACCTGAGTTTCTGGCCTAAATTGTTTCGAATGTGACTCTAAAAATACCTCAGCTCGTTTAATCCTTTCATAGGAAGCATGCGAGGCGGGGTCGCTGACCACTTTCTCAAAAGTGCCAGCAACTGTCTTCTCTAATTCCCCCGTGCTCTTCAGGTGAGTGATTTCTTTCCGAGTAAATCCCAACTGTTCCCCAAGAGCAACCGCCCTCTCTCCCTCTCTGAGAAAAGCTGTAATCTTCCCTAGGCTTGCCCCTGGAATAGGCGGTGGGAGGGCTCCATGGACAATTGTATTCTTGATCGCCTGAGCCTCTAGAGTGTAATTCTTAGCGTAGTCTGTTCCAAAGACAGCATCGACTCCTTCTCTAAGGGAAGTAAAGACAGAGTCGTGATTCTCTTTTGGATTGCTGAAAAATTCTTCAGGTATTTCGTGACCTTCAGGAGGACCCATCCCCACCTTATCCAAAAGCCACCCTGTAGCATCTAACCCACTTTGCACCCCTTGCGCGCATTCGGCGCACACAGAAGTAAACTCCGACACAACGCTAAGGAGACCATGAGCCAACTTCGAACCCGCTTCTCTTGCGGTTTTCTTGAGCGAGCTCTCTGAAAGTTCCTCGAGTTGTTCCTCTACGATTGTCTCTTTGCAGACGAGAACTTGCTCTTCGACAATCTCTTTCAACAGGGGAGATTGTCGATCGAGAAGAGAGGAAGAAGGCGTGGGCGAGGGGTGACTGACTAGCTCAGGAGCTGCTGTGGAGGGGGCAGGTGGGTTATTTTCCTTCGCCATCTCTCTCACCAGTAAAACCCCGACAGTAACAGCCAAAACAGTAGCTACACCGACGATGATCACTTTTTTGTGTTTTTTGACAAATTTTGTAACCCCTTTCCAGCTCCTGGTCCACCAATTCTTGCAAAGCATGATTTCTCTTTGACTATCAAAGAACGCGGGCACAATGACCCAATGGGCACTTGTGGAGAAAAATGAGCAATTTTCGTAGAGGCGATTGTCAATCAGCTCTTGGATGTCGTGTTCGACTTCAGCGTTTTCCTCCTCAGCTCCTGGAAGCATCCCCTTTCTTGCCAAGTCGATGATGAGAGCTTCTATCTCCTCTAAATTAGCTCCCCGTTTTTCCAGTTCTCCTTGCTCGATTGCATCGATGAACTCTAAAAGAGCGTCGTAAGAAGGTAAGCCTTCCAAAGTAGGAGGAGGATGGGAATGCAGACAGGCAGTTGGAAAGACAAAAAGGAGAAAAAGATGGATGAAAGCACTCCAAAACCTCATAGGAAGGGATTTTCGAAGCTATGTATTTTTCTTGTCAAGATTACACGCAAAGACATAGAGCTACTGAGAGTAGCTTCAAAGAGTGCTTTTAATTATCTGCCGATATGAATTCTTCGGTATCTTCACCAAAATCTTCTTCCTCATCGTCAGAATCTCCTTCTCGAGAATCGTTGTCTGGGAGAGTCTCTTGCTTAAAGACGGGGACAAAGTGGTTGCGATAGCCGGCAATCATCAAGGTGCCTTCCTTATCCTCGCCTTTTTCATACGTCAAGAGTCCACTTTTCAACTCCATACGCTTGACCTCTTCGACAGAGTATTGCGCATGAACAACAATTTTGACCTCAAAATATTCAGCAAAAATAGCGCCCTCAATATCTAAAGCGCCCCACGTAGGGCTTGTTGTCTTGTCAGCACAAATGTCAACACTCTTGAGATAATCCTCGAGGCTCATCCCTTCTCGATCTGCTTTCGCTGCATACAACCTCTGGTAGTGGAGGTGGCTAGGACCATTATTGACCGCTTCGGAGACGATCTGGCGTAGTTTTGCGACCGTGGTCGTAATTCCCAATCCCTCAAGCCCTTGACGGACAGAGTCAAAAAAGCAATCCCCATCATCCTTCGATTCCCCTGGCTCATAGCCGATGCTATTTAAATTATTTTTTAATAATTCCTGCAACTTTTTTGATTCTTTTGAGGAGAGAGGTGCGTCACGTCCTAACTCTACTTGTATCCCTTCTAGAGAAAATTGACCGATTTGCTTACGTTGATGGTACAACCCAATAGAGTTCTTTCGCAGCTCTTCTTGCTGCAGCGCACACTTCAAGCTGCTTTCCAGTAGCTCTGCTCTTCCCTGAAACATCTTAAGGTCTGCCTTGCCATCTGTGATTCCTTGCCACACATCGCTGCCAAACTGCAAATCTAAAGTGCCTTCAAGATGCTTGTCTATCTCATACATTTGAATCCCAAAACACTTCTTCTCTGATTCTGAGCTACTTGGAAGTAATGCTTTAATGAATGCAATTTGTAACAGCTTGTAAGCGTGTGTTTGCCGAGCTCCCTTGAAATTTCCGTAGGCGACTTCTAAAGCGATCTCCCGAGGAGAGCGTTGGTCATTAGGCACTCTAGTCACGTGTTTATTGACAAGCTCGGTCACTTTGGGATCTAGATGGACCTTCTTCTCATTTCCTGTCTTTTTAGGGATTTGAACCGGAACTGTTTTTGGCGCTGTAGTGCCTGACATTGGGTTCTTCTCTGGGGGGGGATCAATCTGAATGGGTTTATTTGGGTTAATAGGCTTGCCAATTTCAACAGTCAACTTGGCAAGAGCCGCCACACTGACTGTTATGACAATTATTTTCTTTGAGCCTATATTTAAATTTTTAAATCTAAATCTTGGCGCCACATATTGGAGCGTTGATACTGCAGTTAAAAGAAGCAAAAGAGGAGTGGCCTGCTCCGTTCGCTTTAAACGGATAGGATCTGCGCACCATTCTCTGCAATAATCAGCGATTGTATTCATAATAATCATTATAAACTATCTTGGAATTTTTGGCAAGATCAATTAACTGCTCTGGAAGAGCAGATCTTTGAGGTCCCCTCGATAGACGAGATGCGTTCTAGGGTCTAGAGTCACTAGCTCCCCCTCTTTGAGCAAAAGGGTCGCTAAATTGACCCCCGCCACAACGGGCAAGGAGAGCTCTTTAGAAACGCGCAAAAGATAGTCACGAGACAACTTATCGTCGGGATGATTTTGGAGAACAACCCCCCTTGATTTCTGCAAGAGTGGCAACATCGACGCATGGCATTTCGTCAGCACAATGATCTTATCGGTGAGATGCGAGCGCATCGCCTCTTCAGGATCATAGACAATGGCTACCTCTCCGACCACCAACTCGCCCCTGCCCAAATGGCCCCGCACAGCCACCTCTCCGATGCTTTCGACGAGCAACATATTCGTCGTCCCTGCCACCCCGTAGGGCACTCCAGCTGTGACCACCACCAGGTCCCCATATTTCACATATTTTTTTCCAAGTGCCCAAGCACTGATGACCGAAACAGCCTCTTCGATCGATTGGGTTGCAGGGGCGAGAATGGGAAATACCCCCCATTCAAAGGCAAGTTGATGGTAAACTTTCTTGTCATAAGTGAGGGCGAAGATGGGGACAGGAGGCCTTAATCGAGAAATCAGGCGCGCTGTCCTTCCAGAACTAGTGACGACGAAAATCGCCGCTGCTTTAGCAGCAATTGCCGTCCTTACTGTCGCTTGAGCGACAGCAATGGGAACATCTCTGCCTGGTTGCACATGCGCTTTTGTGAAAAAAGCGGGATAGTCGAAGTCGGCTTCAGACTCTTTGACAATCTCGCGCATCATCTGAACAGTCTCTATCGGATAGCGCCCTGCCGCCGTCTCTCCAGAGAGCATCACAGCGCTCGCAGAATCGTAGATCCCATTAGCGACGTCAGAGGCTTCAGCCCGCGTTGGGCGGGAATGGCTCATCATCGACTCGAGCATCTGCGTTGCCACAATCGAGGGTTTGCCCACCTCATGACATTTGCGAATCATCATCTTCTGCAGCGCAGGGACTTTTGAAAGGGGCATCTCCACACCCAAATCCCCCCTTGCAATCATGACCCCATCAGCGACTTCTAAAATGTTGTCCAGGTCAGCGATTCCTTGTGCTGTCTCAATTTTGGCAATCACCGAAACGGTGGGTTGCCCATGTTCGATGAGCAAGCGTTTGATCGTCAAAAGCTGCTCAGGGCCCACAACAAAGGAAGCGGCGAGGAGATCGATGTCTTGAGAACATCCAAAAATGATATCCTCGATATCGCGCCCAGTAACTAGAGGAATATCAAGAGTTGTATGAGGGAGATTCACCCCCTTGCCAGATTGGAGAGTTCCCCCGTTTTTCGCCCTCACCTTTACAAACCCAGGTCCACACCCGATCACTTCTGAGCTGATGTAGCCATCGTCAAATAAAAGGCTCATCCCCACTTTGAGCTGCGAGACAACAGCGACGGGCGTAATCGGAATCTGCCCCTCTTTGACCTCTTCAGAGAAGGGGACGAGGGTGAGTTCGGCTCCAGATTCTACCTCCAGGGGGTTTGGAAGCACCCCCACACGCACCTCAGGCCCCTTTGTATCGAGCATGATAGCAACTGCATGGCCCGTTTTTTCGCGCGCTTCTTTAATGAGATCGATGTATTGTCGATGGAGTTGATGACTGCCGTGGCTAAAATTGAGACGTGCAACGCTCATTCCCGCTTCGATGAGAGCGACTAATTTCTCAATTGTGGCCACAGAAGGGCCTATCGTGCAGACAATTTTGGTCCGAATAGGCATAACTATCATTCATATATGTTCATTAGGCTTTTGTGCACTACCTTTCTCTGTCTCTGCCTAGGAGGAATTTGGCTGACTCCTTTAGGAGCCACCAATGGCCTGCGTCAAATTGGCTATGGGATCAAAGCCAAAGGGATGGGGGGCTGTGCCATTGCTCACCCACAAGACTCCTTTGCCGTTGCGAACAACCCGGCGGGACTTCCCCTCCTCCCCCCCTCCATTGAGGCGGACCTCTTTTGGCGCCGCCAAGGGGACAAAAACTCTCTATTCCCTCAAGCCGCAGCTCACCTCTACACTGCACCTGGGCAAGTTCTTGGCGCTGCTGTCTACACTTACGGCTTTTTTGCCTCTTCCCACTGCTCTTACGGCGCTTATCTCTTCACTCCCGCCTTTGCTTGGCAAGCAACACGTTGTCACTCGCTGGGCATTTCTCTCTCCCTTGCTTTTGAGCGTTTTCACCTCCACGGAGTGACGTTCAGCCCCTCTGTGGCTCCCGATTTGGCCACCAACATGGGACCCGACTACGAATGGGGCATTGGCGCTAGGGTGGGCTGGATTGGCCGTTTTCGCCATTTGCAATTAGGAGCCACCTTCCAAACGCCTCTCATTTTTAGCCTCCTCAGAAAGTACCGGGGGTTCCTTCCAGGGGGAGGAGAGCTTAATCTCCCCGCCGAGTTAGGAGTGGGAGCAGCCTACTGCGCTAGACGCTTTGAAGCTTGTGTAGAGGTGATGGAGCTCTTTTGGCACTCTTTGCGCGTCTTCCAGCGCTTTTCAAGCGCTCCTTTTGGAGCTGACGAGGGTCCAGGCTTTTCGTGGAGCAACCAAACGGTTTTCAAACTCGGCCTCTCCTACCTCTTAACAGAGTGCCTGACCCTCCGGGCAGGTTATAATTATGGGCCCTGCCCTCAAATTGCTGGCAATCCCCTCAACGCTCTGACCCAGGAACTGGCTCACACCCACCTCACAGCAGGAATAAGCTACAAAAGAGCTTGTCACGAGATCAGCGCTTTTTATTGCGCAGGAATTCGGGGGCAAATGAGTGCAGGTGTCTCCTATGCATGGAGATTTTTATGAAATATTTTGTTATCCTACTCCTGTTAACCTCCCCCCTCGCAGCGATGAATGGCTATTCTCAAATCGGCTGGGGCAGCAAATCGAGGGGGATGGGGGGTGTAGGGGTCGCGTATCCTCAAGAGGCCTTTGCTGTGGCGCATAACCCCGCTGGAATGGTGTGTCTGGGTAGCCGCATCGACGTCGCTTTAGAGGGGATCTATTCCCATGCAGAGGCTCACGAGCGCTCAATCACAGGGGCTCTCTTTAATGACCTTTACGCCACCTCTTCTCATCTCTTTCGCCCCTCGATTAGCGGCAACTACCGCTGCTCTCCTTGCCTCTCCTTAGGAGCTGCTCTGTATCGCCTGGGAGGTTACGACGTCGACTATGGCACACCTCTGACCCAGCTCTCTGCCCTCCAAATTCTCCCTACTCCCTTTGTAGCGACAACGACTGCCGCCTTTTATGAAGTGTATCTCGCCTCTATCTCCCTCTCTTACCGCTTGACACCTGCCCACGCTCTTGGCGCTAGCCTCAATATGGGGCTCTCTTGGACAGAGTTTCAGGGGCTGCAGATGCTGGACAATCCGGCGAATTCGGCCTATCCAGGCCATGTGACGAATCGGGGAATCGATTTTTCCCCAGGCTGCGGATTTTCGATCGGCTGGATTGGCAAAATCACCTCTCAGCTGTGGCTCGGCGCCTCTTACCGCTCCAAAACTTGGATGCGCTCTACAGATAACTATGAGGGGCTCTTGACGGCTAAAGGGAGACTCGACATCCCTGCCCAATGGGGCATGGGCCTCACCTATAAACCCACTTGTCGATGGGCCATTGTGGCCGATTTGACCCGCATCATGTGGTCCGACACCAAGTGTTGGCGCGCCGATCAAGTGCGCACAGGGCTCTATGGTTCAGAGCATGGGAGGGGGTTTGGATGGAAAGATCAGTGGGCCGCTAAAGTGGGCTTTGCCTACGACCTTTTCCCTTGCCTGACGTTGCGAGGAGGGTGGAACTATGGGGACATTCAAACAGGGGGCGTAGAGACACTGGTCAATAGCATTAACCAAGCAGTCATCGAGCACCACTTTACGGGGGGAATCACCTACAAAAAAGGCCCTTTCGAGTTCAGCCTCGCCTACATCCACAGCCTCTTTCACAATGTCGCCCTCTTTGATGCCGACGCCAACCGATGGGATAAGCTCAAGAGCGAACAAAAAATCCTCAGCTTAGGATTGAGCTCGTGTTTTTAACGGGAATGGGTATTTTTTCTTTCCTCTGTGTTCTCTGTGGTTGTTATTCCCCTGCTTTGATTGCACAAGCCTTCACCCCCCCTAAAGGGGTCCATTTCCTCTCTGATTGGGAAGAACCCCAAAAGCAGCTGGCCGATTCAGGCGTCGATATCAATGGCACCTACGCCTTAGAACTCCAAGCCAACCCCATCGGGGGAAGGAACCAGGGATTTGCGAACGTGAGCGCTTTTTGGTTTTCCTGTTTAGTCGATTTGGAAAAGGTAGCTTGTCTTTGGCCAGGATTTGGCTTCTACACCACCGTAAGCTACCGCTCTGGGCAAAACCTCTCCGAAATCATTGGAAATGAATTTAATGTGGCCACCTGGTTTGGAGGATCTACCTTCTATCTCGATGAGTGTTACCTACAACAAAAATTTCCCTGTTGTTCCACCGTCTTTCGAGCGGGGAGGATGGCAGGAGAGCTCTCCTTTGCCTTTTCCCCCCTCATGTGGAACTACGTCACCCTGGCCATCGACGGCAACCCCATCTCCCTCTATTTCAACACCCCGTTTCCCCCCGACCCTTTTGCCTGCTGGGGCCTTTACTTTGAGACCAAACCCTGCAAATCGCTCCTTGTAAAAGGAGCCCTCTACAACTCCAATTTCCACAACTTCAACAATAGCTCTCATGGCCTCAACTGGTCGTTCGACAATACTAACGGCACCATGGTGATCGGTGAAATCCAGTACCAACATCTGAAAGAAGAGAAAGAGGGGAACTATCGCGTTGGAGGCTATGCCACCTGGGACCGGCAGTTTCCTTTTACACACAAGAGTCGAGGAAGCTCTTACGGCTTTTATTTTGTCATCGACCAGTGCTTCTACAAAAAAGCACAGCTCCAATGGTCCACTTGGGCCTTTGGTCTGGTCACTCCGATTGAAGGGAATGTCATCCCTTACACTTTTGGATGGGGGCTGGTAGGCCAAGGGCTGTGTAAAAATCAGCCCAATGACACTGTGAATTTCGGACTCGCCTATGGCCTTTTTGGAAGTGAAGTGAGGCGTTTGCAAGCAGAAGCGAAACGGGAAGGGATTGTAGGCCCTTTTGGGAACCTGATCCAATCTTATGAAGGGGTAGTTGAGCTCAACTATTGGTTTTGGCTCAACCCCTCATTTGCCATCACACCTTTAGTGCAATGGGTCATTAATCCCGGAGCAGCTCGCACTCTTAGCGATGCCTTTGTCGTCGGCCTCCAGCTGTCTGCCACTCTTTAACTACTTTATTTTTTTAAAAGACCCCATATACAGCCGCCGATCAAATTGCTAAGTAGCTTGCCTCCAAAATTTTGTTTGTGTTCAACATTAACTAATTCCGGATTCAAGTCGTTATCATCTAAAGCGTCAAGATCTAGATATCTTTCACCCTTAAACTCAATTTCACGCACATACTTATAAGCCATTCCATCAGAACTCATTGCATCATATGACATACTTTTAAAAGCATTTTTGTATACTGTTATTACTGATTTTCCACCATCTACTTTTGGAATACTTTTTTCTTGATATGAATTTTGTGGATTTTTCTGAACTTTTTCCATGGCCGTCTCCTGTTGTTCTCTTTGTGCACAATTTTACATCATCCATGATTATTTTAAAATATTTTTTAATATAAATTTAATAATTTTTAAGTTGTTTATATTTATGTATTTGAGAACATTTAACGCATGAAGTTCGCGAAAAACAAAAAGGGGGCGTTACGCCCCATTAAGTTTCATGAATCCGAAATACTTTTATTTACTAACTCTGACGAAATCCCATCTTATAAAGACGGAAAGCCCCATAACCAACAAGACCGATCGCCACTGCAGCTAGAGAGTCGATAATAAAACTTTTAAGACTATATCCTTCAGTTCGTTTATTGTATTCTTTGTGTTTTTTGGAAAAATTTTCCTCGCTTTTTCGGAATTTTTCCTCTTTTTCAAGCTGTTCTCGGAATTTTTCCTCTTTTTCAAGCTGTTCTCGGAATTTACTTGGATCGTCTATTAAACTTAATAATACCTTTATTTCGTTTGTTTCTGTGTTAAAAAACGATTGAACTAACTTAATGTCTTTTGAACCCGCGGAATTATTATTTAACAATGCATTCTCTAAATTTTCTTGGCATGTTTTAAAAACATCAGCATATTGACTTGAATTATCAATAAGTTGAATTTTTTCTCCGGGATTCATAGTGCCTAAATTTAAGATTGTTCCTTCCATGATCTTATCTCCTTGTTTGCTTTAGTTTCTAATATAATATTAACAAAGCCAGCATATATAATAAATAATAATTTTATCATATTTTTACAAATCCTTATTAATCTCTCGCCTACAAGAAGTTAAAGACTTACCTTCTTTGGCATTGAACCGATCGTTAAAGAAGAGTTAAACTAGGTCTCCATGGAACCGATCATTCTAAAAAAAGTGCGTGTGCATAATTTACAAGGTGTTGATCTTCAACTCCCTGCTGGAAAACTCATCGCATTTTCAGGAATCTCGGGGTCGGGCAAGTCCTCTTTGGCCTTCGATACCCTCTATGCGGAGGGGCAAAGGCGCTATGTCGAGAGCCTCTCCCCCCATGCCCGCCGCTATCTAGGAGACCTGCCCAAGCCTCAAGCAGAGGCGATCAGCGGCTTAACCCCTACTCTCTAGATTGAGCAAAAGACCGCATC
>JAFEGQ010000087.1 GCA_018239785.1 Verrucomicrobiota bacterium | reverse complement strand
TTGCAGCCATGTTTATCACCCCTAACTTCGATGAAGGGGCGATGAGACGCGAGCAGGTTGCAGTCGACCAAGAGTTCTTGCGCGCCATGGCCAGCGATGGTTGGCGCCAAGAGCTTGTGATGCGCCATCTTAACCGAGAACAACACCCCGACTCCCGTTTTGGAATGGGCAATTCTCAAACTCTCAACCCCCTGACGAGCGCACAAGCCCGCCAATGGTTTGAGAAACACTATAGTGCCAATCTATCTCACCTTGTCGTCTATTCCTCCTATTCCACGCGCGAGATGCAAGAGATGGTCGAGCGCTATTTCTCCCAGATCCCCAACCGCCATATCGAGCCTTTTACCGTTTTAGGGCGACGACGCGGCTACAAAACCAAAGAGAAGTTGGTCGCTATCGAGCCCCATGCAGAAGTCCGAGAGCTCACGTTGACATGGGAACTCCCCTACAATTATCGCAGTGATCTAGAAGGGCATGTTCCAGCATTAGTCGCTTTTATCCTTGGGTCTGAAGGAGAGGGGAGCCTCTTGGCCCATCTCAAACAAGAGGGGCTTGCTGAAACCATCTCCGCGGGTAGGCAAGTCCTCAAACGAGAAGACACCCCGACGATGCTCTTTCACATCGTGGTCGGATTAACCCCAGAAGGGGTCAAACAGAAAAACCAAGTGATTCAAGAGGTCTTTGGCTTAATCGATCTACTCGCCACACAAGGAGTTCCCTCCTACATCTTTGATGAAATCAAGACGATGAATCAACTCAACTACGAATATCAATCTAGAATTTCTCCCTTTGACCTCGTGAGCTACCATGCGAAAGAACTCATTGAAGAGCCCCTTGCAACTTATCCTGACCAAACCATCCTCCCCTCCTATTTCGATCAAGAGGCTTGTTCGACCCTCGTCGATCAACTGAAACCCCGTACAGCGCATATCACTCTGTTAGCTCCCCTCTCGGAAAGTTCCTTGAAAGCGACAGAAAAAGAGCCCTACATGGGCGTTGAATTTACGATTGAACCGATTGAACGGGAAACCTTCTTGAACTGGGAGCATCCGCAAACCTCCTCAGACCTCTCTCTTCCTCCCCCCAACCCCTACCTTCCTACCGCTTTAGAGGTCTCTTACCAAGGGCGCCCTCGGGAAGAAATGGGCACCCCTCTCCTTTTACAAGACAACGACTTTGGCCAAGCCTACTACTTACAGGACAAAAATTTTCTTTCCCCTCAAATTGCCTGGAATTTCCTGATCAAAAGCAACCAGTTGCGCCCTGGAAATGCCAGGTCAGCGGCCCTCCTCGATCTTTGGGTACGGGCAGTCAGTGAAAATTTAACGCAAGTCACTTATGCTGCTTCGCTTGCAGGACTTGGGTTTATTCTCGAAGCCAAGGCGGAAGGGGTAATGCTCTCCGTTGCCGGTTACAGCGAACAAGGGGCCCTTTTTCTCCAGCAAATTGCAAATCACATGCGCAATATTCCGCTAAACGAGGAAGAATTCTTGCGCCACAAAGAATCTTTGGCTGCTGATTATCGAAATAAAGAAAAAGAACCCCCCGTCCAGCAGGCGATGGCTTTGACAAAAAGGGTTCTTTTCGAAAATTACGTCCCTGAACACGAGCGGCTACAAGAACTTAAAGAGCTCTCCTACGGCGCCTTCCTCTTGTTTGCGGACAGTTTCTTTGATGCGACCTATCTCTCAAGCGCTCTCTTTGGAAATCTAACTAGGGAAAACGCAGAAGAGCTCTTGAGAGACTTTAGCGCAACTTGTCAACAGAACCCCTATCCCGAAGGGAAAACTCTGCATCCCAAAATTGCGACACTTTCGGAACATAAAGGGCCCTATCTCCTTTCTAAACCGATCCAAATGGAGGGCAATGCCGCCTTGCTTGCCATTGAACAAGGTCCCTATACCCCGCAGCGCCATGCAGCTCAAATCATCCTGACAGCAGGGTTAGAAGAGCCTTTTTTCACCTCTTTAAGGACAAAGCAGCAAACAGGCTATGTCGTTTTGAGTTGGGGACAAGAATTAGAGCGGCATCTCTTCACCTTCTTTGCCGTCCAATCGACGACCATCGATGGGAGAGATTTAGTCGCCAGATATGAGCAGATGATCGAGGAATTTTTGCGCGCGATGGAAAGCCGCTTTTTAACGCAAGATCGCTTCGAGGATCTCAAAAATGCCTCTATCGCGAAGCTCAAAATGGCTCCCAAAAATCCAAAAGCGATGAGCGACCGCCTCTTTGAACTTGCCTTTCATTATGATGGGGATTTCGATTGGCACCAAAAGCAGATCGCGGCGCTTGAAGAGCTCTCCTACGCAGACTTCCTCTTGTTAGCTCGCGAATCCCTTGGCCAAGCCAACAAACGGCGCCTAGGGATTCTTATCGAAGGAAAGATTTCTGGGGATAGCGGTCTGCGCTACAAATCGGCTCGCACCCCTTCAAAGCTTCGGAGCCTCAGCAAATACAGCTCTAGATCAGGACTAAAAAATTGAGCAGCTGTCAGGAGCCGAAGGCTGTTCTAGGGGCTTTTTGGGGCTGTAAAAGGAAAGTTGATAATTGGGAGGAGGCAGCGGGCTCGGCTTTCCCGTCCCAAATAAGTTGCGACGCGTCCTCTTCTGAGAGGGATCGAGAGGGACTTGCACCGTTTTGGGGGGAGTCTCTATTTGTTGCTGCGGCTTTTTTGCACACGTCAAAGCGCCACTCAGGATGCCAGCAACAACAGATAGAGGAAGACCGATCTCCATATAAATTTGCCGTTGCTTCCCAAGCCACTTCTGCATCACAACTGACACAAGAGCGATCGTGCCCCCTACAGCAGCGCCCACACCAACGCCATGCAAATTCGGTTGGATCTCAACACGGTCTACTTCCATCCCCACCTATTATGCTCCCTATTTGGGCAAAAGAATCATGAGCCCCACTTGAGAGAGGCCGATTATAAACCCGAGAAATCCTCCTAGGATCTCCACAGTTTTCAGCTCAGAAGAGGCCACCGTCATGATGATCGCCTCGAGCTTCGGGACAGAAAAAGCTAAAATCTTCTCCTCCACGAGAACCTTGAGGTCGAGTGAGTCTAACACCTCTTCGGAGAGTTTTTCCTGAAAGGCAGGCAAAGACTTAACAAACTCAAGCCTCAATTTGCTTGCAACCTTGTCGACCATCGAATCAGTTAAGAACATACTGGCCATCGGAATTTGCTCTTTAAATCCCACAACCGCTTCCCTGACCCCTTTTGTCAACAGCCCATCGAGAGCTTTTTCTAGGTTCATCTGGCGCAAGTGATTGGCGATTTCGTGATTCGAGAGCAACTCTTTTTCAAAAAGCGTCGCCAAAGATCGCGCCAGAGCATCGTGTCGCTTAGGGATCACTCCTTGGAACACTTTGATCCCAAACACCCGCAAGGGGCGACGAGGGTGGAAGAGCATTTTCACAGCTACCACGTTCGTCAACCACCCAATGAGCCCAGTGATCACTGGAATTGAAAAATAGGACCATTCCATGCAAAGACCTTACCAAACTCTCTGAAAAAGAGACACCGTTTTTTTCCTATCGTGAATAAACTTCTTATTTTAAGAGTGCCTAAACTCTAAAATGTCCCCTGGCTGGCAATCGAGATGCTGGCAGATGCTCTCTAGCGTAGAAAAGCGGATCGCCTTCGCCTTTCCTGTTTTTAAAATCGATAGATTCTGCACAGTGATCCCAATGGCCTCCGCCCAGGGCTTCCGCATGAAGATTTTCGTTGATGGTTGAGGACTAAAAGCGCGATGATGCCTCTCTTATTTTTCCACGAAGGAGGTACAATGTCCTGCACTATGTCGACGACGTCTATCATGATC
>JAFEGQ010000086.1 GCA_018239785.1 Verrucomicrobiota bacterium | reverse complement strand
TTGGAATGGACCAGTCAGATGGTTGGCCAAGTCCTCAGATGGATCGGCAACACACGGAAGTTGATTCTTGTGGGAGACGGTGGCTTTGCAGTCGGAGAGCTAGCTTGGGACTGCATCAGGCAAATGGCCTGTATTTGATGAGGCGTTTCGAGAGTATGGCCTCCCTCATCGGTTGCGCTCTGATAATG
The DNA here is from genome assembly GCA_018239785.1 of Verrucomicrobiota bacterium. Lineage (GTDB taxonomy): Bacteria > Chlamydiota > Chlamydiia > Chlamydiales > JAFEGQ01 > JAFEGQ01. Next base: position 13,080 of record JAFEGQ010000086.1, on the reverse strand, counting down.
GTCCACCCTTTGGATGTGTCGGGGTTGGCAGACTCACCCGCCTATCAATCAATTTGATAAAAGCTGGGCTCATAACCGAATGGATACGCCCTGGACATCCCGAGGAAAATGGCCGACACGAACGTTTTCACCTCACTTTAAAACAGGAGGTTGCGAATCCTCCCCAAGCCACATCGGAGTTGCAAATTCAATCAATGAGTCAATTTCATGAGGAATACAATTTTGAGAGGCCTCACGAAGCTTTAGGGATGCGAACTCCCCGAAGTTGTTACCTATCTTCTACGAGAATTTGGAATGGAATATTGGGGTCTCCTGAATATGACACAAAGGCAATGGAAGTAAGAAAAGTAGGGCAAAGCGGCTGTATATGGGTAAAGGGGCAAGAGCACTATATTGGACAAACCCTTACGGGTGAATATGTTGGGCTAAAGATCAACCAAGATGATCCAAGGGAGGTGCATTATGGTCCTGTGTATTTGGGTAAACTTAATGCAAAAAAGGGTTTGGAAAAACCAAAAATGAAAGTCAGAAGGCAGCGTTAGCAATGAATAAGGGAAAAGAGGGCTTTGTAGTAGTAGCTTGTCGGGGCGCTGCCCCCAGACACCCCCGCTTCCGCCTTCGGCGAATGGGGCCCCTACCCGATCCACCTCAGTTGGACTCTATTCGGTCTATAAATAGGGGAGAAGGAAAAACAGGGAAATGTTTAGCCTAGAGTGGCCTCAGGTGTGCACGAAACTGAGGTAACATAGGGGACCATGATTAACCGAAAAGTGTTACCTATGTTGGTCAATCAAGTGTCACCTATGTTACCGATCGGACCTAAAAAATTATCAACCACAGAGAACACAGAGAGCACAGAGAGGAAGACGGGAAAACAGAAATGAGAAAATTGATCAAAGGCTCTAGATAGGACGCTTCAAAAAAATGCTATTCCTCTGCATAGAAAGGAGGTATGAGCACCAGACTAGTGGCCCTCTTCGGGGAAGCCGAAAAGGGGGCCTTCCATGAGGCCTACCATATTCGCACGCTCGAGGAGCTCGAGCAATTGCTTGGGCATCCCCCTGACAACTCCTTTGGGCTCCACTTCGCTATCCAAGCGATTCTCTTTCAGCACGATCTCCTGTTTTTTCGCGTTGAAGAGGAAGGTTTTAGCATTCCCCATTACATGCGGGGCTTGGAGTTGTTGAAATCCCAGGACAAAGCAGAACGCCTAGCAGCCATTGGTCTACCGGGAGTGGGAGATGAGGTGATCATTCAAGCGAGCCTCTCCCTCTGCGACCGCTACCGCAGTTTATTGCTACTGAAAGAGGCCGATCTCTACGACTACCTAACCTTTTGTGGAGGCTAAGATCTGTATGAAGGAAAATATGGAGCATTTCCAACGTGAAGCTGAGCGGATTTATCTAGAATGGGATCAAGCACTTTCAAATAACGATATCTCTGCATTTTTAGCGCTCTACACCCATGACGCCACCATCGAAAGTCCACTCATCCCTCATCTTACCGGTCGAGACACCGGAATTTGTAAAGGCCATGAAGAAATACGGCACCTGATAGAGAAAGTAGCCGCAGGCAAACCTCCTGCACGCAAGTATTAAAGGAAAGGTTTTTTTAGAGATGGGAAAACGCTGATGTGGGAGTACCCACGCTTAACACCAGATGGGGAAGAGATGGATTTTGTAGAGGTGATGGAAATCAAGGAGGGGCTGATTTGGTATCATCGCGTCTAATGGGGGTGGTTAGGCTTTAACATTATTAAAAACGATGCCTATCACCGTTGAAATGATCACAAGATCTCATCCTTATGCGATTGGAAGTACCCAACGAGCCCCTCATGTGTGGGGTGAAACCCCTTCTTCCCCTGCTGCCAATTCGCAGGACAAACTTCTCCATTCGCTTCAAAGAAAATCAGAGCATCTAAAACGCGCAGCGCCTCCTCCACAGAGCGGCCTATCGGCAAGTCATTGACCACTTGATGGCGCACAATCCCCTCTTTGTCGATTAAGAAAAGCCCCCGATACGCAATCCCCTCATCCTCCTTTAGCACATCATAATCCCTGGCGATTGACTTGGTTAAATCGGCAAGCAAGGGATACTCCACCCCTTTGATGCCACCTTCTTTCTTTGGCGTCTTTAACCATGCATGATGACTATAGTGACTGTCGACAGAGCAGCCGACCACCTCACACTCCCGTTCATGCAACTCAGCGAGTTTTTCCTGAAAGGCGTGCAGCTCAGTCGGACAGACAAAAGTAAAGTCGAGAGGGTAGAAGAAAAGAATCACATACTTTCCCTTCAAGAGCTCAAGCGAAAATTGATCGATGATGGTGCCTCGATGCACCGCTTTCACCGTAAATTCAGGTGCCTTTTTCCCTACTAATACTCCCATATCAACCTCCAAAAAATCTTTTGGCTTCTGGCAGCCATTTTTCTTCCGCAAGGGTTGTCGTGTCTCCATGTCCTGGGTAGAGAACGGTTTGAGAGGGCAATGCCCCAATTTTTTTAAGGGAACGCCACATCTGCGCAGCTTCAGAAGTCGGCAAATCAATGCGGCCAATGCTGTTTTGAAAAATCAGGTCTCCACTGATGATAAAGTGATGCTCTTTTGCATAAAGACAGACCGATCCTCGGCTATGACCAGGAGTGTGGATCACCTCTAAATCAATCTCCCCCACAAAGATATGGGCCCCATCGAGCAGCTGTAAATCTGGCTTTACACCTTCGATCTCAAAGAAAACAGGGAGTCCATCACTGCCTGGGCGGATCAGATTGGGGGCATCTAGGGGGTGCACAGCCACTGGGGCATGAAAAAAGTTTTGCACCTCCGCTACATCGGCAATGTGATCCCAATGGGAATGGGTGATCAAAATCGTTTTTACCTCTAAGCCACGCCGAGCGATATAGGCCTTGATGCTCTTCCCTGAACCAGAGCTTGGGTCGATGATCGCAGCTTGTTTTGTTTTGTCACAAGACAGGACCATGGCATTGGTCATGGCAGGTCCGGAAGGAAAAACTTCAATGGTATAGGGCATGAAGACGACTATACAGGAACGCCAGTAAAGAATGCACCGGAGAGGAGTCGAACCTCTAACCGCCCGGTTCGTAGCCGGGTACTCTATCCAATTGAGCTACCGGTGCAGGAGTTAGCAATGATCGCTTCGAAACTCTTTTCTCGCAAGGAGATTCCAGGTACAGTGGTTTTGTGAAAGTAGTCATTATAGGGGCAGGCGACATCGGCTCTGCAATCGCGCAGGAGCTTTCGACAGATCACCATGATGTGATCTTAGTGGATCTCAAACGCTCTGCCTTAGAGCGGGCGATCCAGGAACTCGATATCGCAACCCGTTTAGGATCAGGGACAGACTGGCAACTGCTCGAAGAGCTCAAAGAGCTAGGGCCAGATCTGCTCATCGCTGCGACTGAGAACGATGAGACGAACTTCGTCTGCTCCGCTATTGCTAAGGGATTGGCCTATCCCAGGACCATTGCAAGAGTGCGGCAGTGGAAATATCTTTCGCAAACGCGCATCGACTGTGGACGCCTTTTTTCTGTCGACCATCTGATCAGCCCTGAGCTTCTGGTCGTCCAAGACATCTGCAAGGATATTCTTAACCTAGGATCCATCCGCGTCGAAAATTTTGCTTTAGGGGCTGTCCAAATGAGGACGCTCATTGTCCCTCCAAAATGGAAATATGTGGGGATTCCCTTAAGCAAACTCACCCTTCCAGAGGGGGTCATGGTGGGATTGATCGCAAGGTCCCAATTAAAGGGTAAGGGAAAACCTCTTGATCCCCATCAGATGATCTTCCCCCACGGCAATGATAGCTTCCATGAGGGAGATGAGGTCACCTTCATCGGGCAAACCGAAGCGATGGGGACCCTTCATCGCTTCTTTGGCATTGAGCAAAAAGGGGCCTCTTCTGTCGTGATTTTTGGAGGGGACCTTGTCGCCTTTCACACAGCGCGGACGTTAGCAGCTAAGGGGATCAGCGTCCGCTTGATCGAACCTGATCGGCAGCGCTGCACAGACCTAGCAGAGCGTTTATCAGGGGTCACGATCATTCACCACGATCCTGCCGACTTGAATTTCCTATTGGAGGAAAAAATCAGCAGAGCAGATGTGGCCGTCGCTTGCACGACAACTGACGAAAGAAATGTGCACACGGCCCTGTTGGCAAAAGAGGCGGGCTGTCAGCAGGTGATTGCGGTGGTCTCAGAACCCAAAATAGGGCCCATGCTACGAGAGCTGGGGATTACCCATCTGGTCTCTGCCCGTACCAGCGCCGCCAACTCAATCATGGCTATCGCAACTTCTCGATCGGTCATTGCTAGCCGCTCCCTTTATCAAAACCGCGCTAAAGTGCTTGAGTTGAAAATTTCCATCGACTCCCCAGCTGTGGGGATCCCCCTGAGCGATCTTGGGCCCTATCTGCCCAAAGACTCTTTAATTGCAGCGATTCAAAACAGAGGGCGCACCTTAATCGCCGATGGAAGGCGGATCCTTTGCCCAGGGGACAGCGCGATTGTGATCTGCAGCCCAAAACATGTCGACGAAATGTTGCAGATTTTTTGAGTAAACTATGGATTATCGTGAAATCTTCAAAATTCTAGGAACCTACCTTTTCTTCTTCGCCCCCTGTCTCCTCGTCCCTATTGTCGCCGCAATTTATTTTGAGCATATTGCCGATCCCCAACTCTACCCTCAACCCCATTGCCTCATCTCTCTCATCGAGACTGTGGCCATCTGCCTTGCCACAGGAGCTCTTTTTCGGTGGTGGGGGAGCAGCGCGTCGGGCAATCTTTTCAGAAGAGAGGGGTTGATGGTCACCGTTCTCATCTGGTTCCTCACCGCCGGGGTAGGGGCTCTCCCTTTTTGGCTCTCAGGGACCCTTTCAAACCCCATCGATGCCTACTTCGAGTCGATGTCAGGGCTGACCACCACAGGCTCTACGGTGATGCAAGCAAAACAGTACGACGCCTCTGGCCAGGAGATTCCCATTGTCGAAAATATGGGGACTAACCCCGATGTCATTTACACATTTTATGGAAACATCACCCCCCTAAGAGACCCTGAAACAAAAGCTATCATCGCGACTGGTGTAGAAGCCGTTTCTAAAGCGCTTCTCCTTTGGCGCAGTTTTTTACAGTGGATCGGAGGGATGGGGATCGTCGTCCTCTTTGTCGCCATCCTCCCTGCCTTAGGAGTGGGAGGAAAACTCCTCTACCAAGCAGAGGCGCCAGGGCCCATCAAAGATGCCATTACCCCCCGAGTGCGCGAAACTGCGAGTCTCTTATGGAAGCTCTATGCCGCAATTACTGTCCTCCAAGTGGTGCTTCTTTGGTGCACTAATCCTCTCATCACTTGGTTCGATGCCCTTTGCATCTCTTTTTCGACCATTTCGACAGGGGGATTTGCCGTTTACAACGCGAGCATTGCAGCCTACCAAAGTGCGACGACCGATTGGATCGTTATCATCTTCATGCTCTTAGGAAGTATCAGCTTCATCCACTACGCCAACATCATCAAACGGAAGATCTCCCGCTTATGGGAAGGCGAACTCCTTGCCTATTTAGGATCTCTGATGGTCGGCTCGGCCCTTATCGCTTGGGCCATCACAGGAACTCCTAAAGAACCCCTAGGCAGCGCCATCGCGGGCTTCTTCAGCTGGGGAGAAGCGATCCGTTATGGAACCTTTCAACTCGTCTCCAGCCAAAGCTCGACTGGTTTTGCCACAGCAAATTTCAACCATTGGCCCTTTGTGGCGCAAATGGTGATGCTCACATCGATGTTTATCGGAGGGATGTCAAGCTCAACGGCAGGGGGGGTCAAGGTGATCCGTTACACCCTCTTACTGAGAATGACGGCAGAGCGAATTGAAGCGATTTTCCGCCCCAATGCCGTTCGAGCGATCCACGTTGGAGCAGCGGAAGTGGGGAGCAATCTTGCCCTCAACATCTTCTCCTTCTTCTTTATTGCCATCAGCCTTGCCCTCTTAGGGACCTTTTTACTCGTCCTCGATGGGGTCGACCTCGAAAGCGCCCTTTCGGCGATCGCCTGCATGCAAAACAACATCGGCCTTGCCTTCCGGGCCGGGGGACCCGCCGAAACGTTTGCCTACCTCACCACGTTTGGAAAAGGGGTCTCCATCCTTTGGATGGTGATGGGACGCCTTGAATTCTTAGCCGTGATTCTTCTCTTTTTACCCAGCTTTTGGAAAAATAAGTAATTGAAATCTATTAATAACATAGTTATAATTTCTTTAAGGAGTTTTAACTATGAGAACAATATTACTAAAAATAGCGATTGGATTATCCGCTCTTCTTTCTTCTATGCCCCTCGTTGCGGAGGCACAACCCCTTGCAAATCAAGAGGTTTTAAAATACCCCTTTGGAGAGAAATTAAAGCAAAAATTTACAGAGCGAGGTGAGGAAAGGGTCCTCATCTTTAGCTATGGGAGTCTGATGAACCGCACATCTGCAGCGCGAACGCTCAGCGCAGACACTCTTGCCACGCGAAAAGCGGCGATTGCTGTCGGCATCAAGCGGGTCTTTAATTACGACCCCCAAAGCACGAGTCGCGGCGCTCCGGAAAACCCTCTAGAACGGGGCATGTTGAATGTCATCCATACAGGGGATGCGACAGATGCCATCAATGGGGTGGTCGTTGAGATGAAGCTTGAAGACGCTGTGGCGCTCTCTGAGCGAGAAATCGGGTATGATCTGATTCCGGTCACGGTCTATGACTGGGAAACGGGAGAAAATCCTCGGACGGCTTACACTTTTCGAGCTGCAGAAGATGCTGTCTATAAGGGACATAAACTTGTAAAAACAGACATCTATCCTCGCCCTGAATACTATGCCACGGTGATGGCAGGTGCCAATGAGTTTGGAGATCAGTTCGCCCACACCTTCTTAAAGACCACCTATCTTGCAGATGGGAAGACGAGCCTCTGCGCATGGGCAAAGGCTGGGTGTTAAGCGATCCACAAATCGACAAATGTCGATTTGTGGCTACTTTTTATAGCATCGAAAACGATCTGCAAATCAACATTTGTCGATTTGTGGATAAATTTTGTCTCTCGATCTGCAGCGCCTCTGACATCCAATCCCTCTATCTCACGAATTTCTTGCGCAATTTAATCTTTTTGCTATCCTTTTTCGCATTAAAGAGAGCGTAAGGAGGAATCGTGGCGAATGAATTATTTGTAGGTTATGTCAATCCCTCTTCTTCTCAACGAAAAGGCCCCGTGAAATATCGCTTTGAGATGGAAGGATACGGAAGATCTTGGAAATACCCCGGTCCTGGGCCCCGTTTAGATCACCTTATTGCTCACCGTGGTGAATGCCGCGATACGCGCGATCCTATGGGAAAAGATAATAGCGATGCCTATGAGCAGCAACAGATAGACAACGAAAAACGCAATGAGAGAAGAGATAACATCAAAAGGAATGATCCCCCGCGAGACAATCGAGAAGTGTTGCCTCAATACGGAAATCGACCTTCCCCCCAGGAAAGAAAAGATCGACCACTCAGGGACGTAGAAACAGAAAAATTGATTCACGAACTTTATCAAAGAGCGAATGATGAAGAAAATAAAGCGAATGCACACTTTTTAGAAGCTCTTTTGCTTTTAGAACAAGCGCGCCCTATCGCCGCTATTAGAGAATGCGGTACAGGAGGTGGCCATATGCAAGAAGCTATCAATTTAAACACTGAAGCAGCCATTATGGCAAACACAGGAAATACCAAAACGACGTCTAATCAAAATAAATGACGAAAAAAATAGCACTGCCTACTGGCGATTTTTCCCCTAAAGCGGGCTCGCAATCCATTGCAAATTCCAACCTCATTTCTCCAGAGAACTCTACGCAGGGGTTTATAGATGTATATGGATTTCTCTTTGCTTTTTTAATTCTCTTTCCAAGAGTTAACAACTTTTGCAATTTTTTGCTTAATCTTCATCTCTCTTCTGTTCAAAAGGGAGAAGGCTTGAACAATTTATTGACGATAAAATTTGGCAACTTATTTTTACTGTGTGTCTTGGGTTTTTTGAGTGGCAAAAATGGTGTAGGTTATGGAATCAAATGGACATGGAGGCTTTACATATGGGAAATAATCGTGGCCTTTTTAGCTTTCTTGACGCAAGAAGCCTTTCTTTTGCCGGCTTGATTCTTCTGTTTTTTCCCTTCCCCTTAGTGCTTTTCTTTGTTCCAAAAGCATGGGAAAAAATCGCTGAATATTTGGGCCATCCATGGTTCACCTCTTCCTCTTTTCTATTAATAATGAATCTGATACTTGTCTATTTTGGATGGATCTATTGGTATCAAGTCGGGAAAACTAACTATAAAGCAGCTATAGGCATAATAAGCAGCATCTACTTTGTGCTATTTTCTATTTTGACGTGGGCTCACTTTTTGTAAGAATGAAGATCATCCAGGCTAGCGATCGTACTTCACACTTAAGCGAGCTAAAGCCAAAGCGGCTTTTTTAGACAACCTTCCCGTGCACAAATGCATGCACGGGAAAGAAAAAAACTACATCATCCCAGGCATGCCGCCCATGCCACCCATTCCTCCCATCCCCATGCCGCCATCCATGCCAGCTGGAGAGGCCCCTTTAGGTTGAGGTTGGTCAGTGACCATCGCAGCTGTCGTCAGCAAAAGACCTGCAATCGAAGCCGCATTGGCTAAAGCGCTCCTGGTCACGAATAGGGGATCGATCACTCCAGCTTCGTAGAGATCGCAAAACTCCCCTGTCAATCCATTAAACCCAAAAGCACCCGACTTTTCATAGATCTTCTCGGCAATTAAATTGCCCGCCCTTCCACAATTGTTGCCAATCGCTGTCGCTGGAGCAAAACAGGCAGAAAAGAGGATCGCTCTCCCTAACTCTTCATCCCCCTCCAACTTCAATTGAGCAAGCGCTTGAGCTGCGCGTAACAGAGCAACGCCCCCTCCAGGAACAATGCCCCCCAAAGCAGCGGCTCTTGTCGCGTGGAGAGCATCTTCAACACGGGCCTTTTTCTCTTTCATCTCCGATTCTGTGGCAGCCCCCACATGGATGACCGCAACGCCTCCCACTAAACTCGCAAGGCGCTCTTCGAGCTTTTGCCGATCGTAATCAGATGTCGTGTTCGAAATCTGAGCGCGGATCTCACTTTCACGAGCTTTAATGGCCTTTTGCGAACCTCTTCCTTCGACAATGGTAGTCTCTTCTTTGCTGATCTTGATCCTTTTTGCGCTTCCAAGCACCTCAGGACCCACATCTTCAAATTTCATCCCCACTTCGTCTGAAACAAGAGTGGCGCCCGTCAAGACAGCCATATCCTGTAAAAGAGCTTTACGTCGGTCTCCAAATCCAGGAGCTTTCACTGCACAAACAGGAAGTCCCGCTTTCAATTTATTGACCACCAACGTTGCGAGCGCTTCTCCATCGACATCTTCTGCGACCACCAAAAGAGGCGTAGCCCCTGCTTTGACGATCCTCTCTAAGACAGGAACGAGTTCTTTTGCGGAGGAAATTTTCTTGTCGAAGATCAAAATGCGACAGTTTTCCAATTCGCAAATCATCCCCTCGGGCTGATTGACAAAGTAAGGGGAGAGATACCCTTTATCAAAATGCATCCCCTCAACGACATCGAGGTGCGTCTCAATCCCTTTGGCCTCATCCGCAGTGATGATCCCATCTTTGCCCACTCTCTCCATCGCCTCTGCAATGATCGCACCTATGGGCTGGTCATTGTTGGCAGAAATGGCCGCAATTTGTTTGATCTCCTCTTGCGTGGAAACAGGGCGAGCGAGTTGATTAAGAGCGCTCAACAAGGCGACAACCGCCTTATCAATCCCTCGCTTCACTAACATGGGATTGGCTCCTGCTGCGACATTCTTAAGCCCTTCGCTAAAGATCGCATGGGCGAGCACAATCGCTGTCGTCGTCCCATCCCCTGCAACATCGGCCGTGCGCGAGGCGACCTCTTTGACGAGCTGAGCTCCCATATTTTCGAATTTGTTTTTTAGATTGATCTCTTTAGCGACGCTCACTCCATCTTTTGTCGATAGGGGGGAGCCAAATTTCTTCCCAATGACCACATTGCGCCCCTTAGGGCCAAGGGTCACGCTGACTGCGCTTGCGAGCAATTTGACGCCTGCTAAAACCGAGCGCAGAGCTTCATCGTCGAACTGTAGCATTTTTGCCATGACTTAATATCTCCTACTCTAAAATGCCGAGAATATCGTCTTCTTTCAGAAGGAGCAGCCCTTCTTGATCCTTGACCTCGTTGCCTCCGTAGTTGGAAAACAACACGCGATCGCCCACCTTTACGCTTAAAGGCTGTAGGCGCCCATTCTCATCGACGGCTCCAGGACCTACGGCCACCACCTCTCCTTGACGAGGTTTTTCTTGGGCGCTATCGGGAAGAATAATCCCCCCCTTGCTCGTTTGAGCTTCTGAACGTCTTACCAAAACTCTCTTGCCAAGTGGCTTGATCTTCACCATGTTACTGATTCTCCTTTGAAAAATCTGGCTTTTCGTGACCGCGCCCGTCCCCAATTTCTTCAGGGAGGGGCGCGATGAGCTCACAATTACAGTTAGGTACAAGAGCGTAGGAGAATCCCCACTAATAGAGCAAGTACTTGGCCCGCTTGGCCAAAAATGCTTCGCGCCGCTCTTGATGAAGACCGATGAGCTTCCAACTAATGAACTCCTCTTTGCGAATGATCTCAAGCGCCTCACTTGAGCCGATCGACTTGCAAAAAAGCTCTTCCGCAAGGGGTGTGTTGGTCAAATACCGCTCAAATTCTGTCGGATACAGGCTTTTAAGAAGCCCTAAAATCAAAAACTGCGTCGCCACTGGGCGATAGCGGACTGGATCTGTGACCACTAAACGGACCCCACGACACTCTTTCCCTTGACATCTCCCAAAAAAAGGGCGAAATCGGTAGGGCTGAAAGCGGATGCCGGGAAAATTTTGACTGTTGAGGGACTGAGCCAGCTGATCCCCATTGATCCAAGGAGCCCCTACCACTTGAAAGGGCAAGGTATATCCCACTCCTAAACTCACCTCAGTCAATACCTCTCCAATCAGGTTCGTCATCGGGTAATATTGAGGGGTTTCACTCGAGGGGATATGGGGACTTGTCGGGGTCCAAGGAAGGCCTGTGGCAGCAAAGGTCATCTCCCGCTTCCACCCCTTGAGAGGAACGACCTCTAACTCACACCCAATTTCATATTCCCCGTTAAAATAACGGGCCAGTTCTCCAAGGGTCATCCCATGACAAAAGGGAATATCGAGGTAGCCGATGAAAGAGCGCCACTTCAGATCGAGCATTGGCCCATCGACAGTCACCCCGTTAATGGGATTGGGGCGGTCGAGAACAACCACCTTAACGCCAAAACGGGCTGCCTCTTCCATGCAGTAAAAAAGGGTCGAAGCGTAAGTATAACATCTAGTACCCACATCTTGAATGTCAAAAATCAAGATATCGATGTTTTTTAACATCTCTTGGGTAGGGCGACGGGTCGCCCCATAGAGGCTAAAGAGGGGAAGACCGTCGGCATCCACAGCATGGGCGATGGGCTCATCGGCCCTTGCGGCTCCATCGATCCCATGTTCAGGGCCAAATAAAGCGACGAGCTGATAAGAGCCCCCATTTTTTTTAAAGAGAGTCACCGAGGATTCTAAGTTGGCATTCACTCCCGTTTGATTCGTCACTAAACCAATCCGCTTTCCCTTGCACTGATCGGCATACCCTTCGTCGAAAAAGCGGTCGATACCTGTGCTCACCTTTGCAAATAAAAGAAAAGCTGGAAAAAGTAGGCTAAAAAGAATAGTGCGCATGAATCCCCCAAGTCTACCTACAAAGACAAAAGCTGTGAACTGGTTAAAACAAGCTCAAATTCTCTTGAACGGGGTGAGGGGACAACCTCTCCATCGGCCGATCAGACAACAGCTAGCGGTGAAATTGGCAAGCCTACTCCTTCTAGGGAGTCAAAAAGAGGGGACATGGCGAGAAAAGCTTAAAAGTCTGTTCCTTAGCAAATTTCTTAAACATGATCGGTCTAAAAAACTGGCCGTCGCCCTTTCGGATCAATCATTTCGGAGCCAACAAAAAAAACGGATCGAGGACCAAATCCGCTATCTCGTTGGCAGATCGATCCCTTTCCTCCTCCCTGTTCTCAAGGCGTTGATGCGCACAGTCATCTTGCCAGGAGAGCGGAAACCGCTGATGCGGGAGCTCCGCAAAAAAGAAGCAAGAGGCGTCACAGTGAACCTCAATCGTCTGGGAGAGGCGATTCTTTCAGAAAGTGAGGCCCTGCAAAGAAGCGCTCTCTATTGCGAAGATTTAGCCCAAGAAGAGATCTCCTCGATTTCGATCAAAATTTCCACCCTTTACAGCCAAATTCATCAAATTGCATGGGAACATAGCCTTGAACAGCTAGCGCTCCGCCTCCGCCTCCTCTATCGGACAGCGATGCAACATCTGCCTCACAAAATGATCACTCTGGATATGGAGGCCTATCACGATCTTCCTCTCACTTTTGAGCTCTTTCAACGGGTCTTGTCGGAACCCGAATTTAAAACGTTGAGCGCGGGGATCGTCTTACAGGCCTACATTCCAGAATCGTTCGTCTATCAACAAAAATTGACAATTTGGGCCCAAAAGAGGGTCAAGCTGGGAGGAGCTCCCATTAAATTGCGGATCGTCAAAGGGGCGAACCTAAAAATGGAGCAGGTGGAGGCTTCTCTTTATGGGTGGCCCCAAGCGCCTTATCTTTGTAAAGCCGAGGTCGACGCCAATTTTAAACGGATGGTCGAATATGCCCTTGAAGAGGGACGGACCCTTGCTGTGCGCATCGGGATTGCCTCCCACAACCTCTTCGATATTGCCTACGCTCTTGTCTTGCGCGCCGAGCTGAATGTAGAAGATCATGTGCTCTTTGAAATGCTCGAAGGGATGGCTCCTGCACAGCAAAGAGCCCTCCAACAGATCACAGGCTCTTTGCTGCTCTACTGCCCAGCGAGCAGAAAAAAAGAATTTGCCTATGGCATGGCCTACCTGATACGCCGCTTGGACGAAAAT
>JAFEGQ010000085.1 GCA_018239785.1 Verrucomicrobiota bacterium | reverse complement strand
TGATCATCAGGAGGGTCCTACAGGCGGCTTGATCTTGGGAATTTACAGATAAACTAATTTATATTTTTGCAACATTGTGGCACGGCGCGAAGCGACGTCGGTCACAATGTTGTACAAAGTCGAGATACAAAGAGATAAAGAGAAAACAAGCGAGACACAATTTTTTCATATGCGACAATTTAAAACTGCAATACAAGGATATCAACGATAGGAAAAAATTCGCAAAGCGTTGAATGCCTAAGAGCTCGTCAATGCGTCGTAACTTTCTTGATCGAGCAGCTGCTCAAGTTCTCCTGGATCGCTCAATTTTATCTTAAATAACCATCCCGCATTCTCAGGAGACTGGTTGATGATTTGGGAAGCGAGCTTTAAGCGCTCATTGACAGCTGTAATCTCCCCACTGACAGGCGAGCAGACATCGACAGCTGCCTTGGTCGACTCAAGAACCACCACCTCCTCTCCTGCCTTGATCTGCTGCCCAGTCTTGGGAAGCTCGACATAGACCAACTCGCCAAGCTCTTGTTGGGCAAAATGAGTGATCCCCACAGTCCCTGAGACATGGTCAACTAAAATCCATTCATGCGATTCGGTGTATTTTTTCATGGCAGCCTTTGGTACAATGAGAAGTGTTAATGGGAACGAGGATACTTCGATGCGATTTTTAGATCCAACCAATGACTACGCTTTTAGGAAGATCTTTGGAGATGAGAGAAAGAAAGAGATTCTGATCAGCTTTCTCAACAGCATCTTAGAACGACAAGGAGAGGGACTTATTGTCGAAGTGGACCTTCTCAATCCCTATCAAGCTCCTCACCTCGAAGGGGCTAAGGAAACCATTTTAGATATTCGATGCCATGACCAAAAGGGGCACGAGTATATCGTCGAGATGCAGGTCCTCAAACAACAGTTTTTCGACAAAAGGGTTCTTTATTATGCCTCTAAAGCCTATAGCTGCCAGCTCAGCCAAGGAGAGGATTACGGAAGGCTCCACCCTGTTATCTTTCTAGGAATTTTGAATTTTCAATTCACTAACAACCATCATTGGATTTCAAATCATCGGATTTATGACGTAGAAACTAAAGAACATAAGCTGCAAGATTTCGATTTTACTTTTATTGAGCTGCCAAAATTCGTCAAAGAAGAAGAAGAACTTCTCTCCGTATCCGATAAGTGGGTCTATTTTCTAAAACATGCAAAACACTTAGATGCTGTTCCTAAAACCATCTTTGAAGCAGCTATTAAAGAAGCATTTGAGATCGTCAATCAAGGAACATGGTCTCAGCAGCAGCTTGACGCCTATGAGAGGCGGAAGATGGCCTTGATGGACGATGCGGCAAGATTCTCAGCTAGCTTTCATGATGGAATACAAAAAGGGCGTGAAGAAGGGCGTGAAGAAGGAAGACAAGAGGAGCGGAAAAAAATCGCCGCAGCGATGTTGGGAGAAGGCTACGATCTCCTTTTGGTCCACCATGCGACCAAAATTTCCCTTGAAGAGCTCGAGACCCTTCGTCCCCCTATCCCTCAAACCTAACCCTCTCCGGCCTTCACAAAAGCTAATACCCTTACAGAGTGAGCACCCACCTCTTCGAGCGCCCTTTGAGCGCTCTTAAGCACTGCCTCGTCAAATTGATCGGCCACCACCAAGATCCGACGCTCAGCTAACAGAGGAGGGCACTTTGAGGAAAAGAGGGGGGAAAGAGGGTGACTTAAATGCCGCTTTAAAAGGCGCAAAACAGGACAGCGCAGTAAAGAGGCCACCCCTTGAGCGAGCAAGAAAGAGGCATCGAGAGTCGAAGAGAACGCTTCAGGCCATTGACGGGGAAGTGGAACTAAAACTTCAGGAAATGGCCAATGCAATGCCTCCAATTGTGTCACCAGAAAACCGGCAAGAGGGGTCGCTAAACGCGTTTCTCCCGAGCGAAGAGCAGCAAGGAGAGTGCTCGCGGCTCCCCTTTGAGGCAAGGCAGCGTGGATCGTCTTCCCTTCCGATTCCAGGAGCACAAGGGTGGCACTGCAGCCGACACAAAGATCTTGTTCACAAGGCTCTTGGCAATGCAAGCAAAGGGGAGGAAAAAGCAACATTTTCACTTTTTCACATCCCCATCGCAAAATCGGGGCGCTGCTTAGGAATGCGCTGCAGGCTATACTGGGGATTATCGAGGGTGCCGCTAACCCCTATCGTTAAACTTTCGGTGAGCTTGAGCAAAAGATTGTGCTGCTTCGTCCGCACACGCAAGTGAAGATGGCCATCGAGATCGATGTAAGAGGGGCTATCGTCAGACAAGAAAAATTGGGATCGACGAGCGCGCGAATAGACCTCATCAAAGTCTGAAAGGATCATTTTCCCATCATGAAGATGAAAAGTGATCCGCCCAACAGACGGAATCATATTGCTTGGGTCCAGCCCTAACTTTCCTAAAATTTGGTCGGGCAATTCAAAAGGGGTCCCCACACTATTGCGCCTTCTATGGTTGTTGAAGGTGAAAGATCCTAAACCTGTCCAGCTCGCCTTTCCCAAACTCGTCCCAAAAATATGATGAGCTTCTCCTCTCACGATGGTAAAGGGGCGCTTTTTTTGAACCCTCCCATCCGTGCGTCGCAAATTTGAAGGGCGCAAAAAGGCGACCTTGATCAAAGGCACTTGGAATTCCCAAAACCGATCCCTCTTCCATCCTTGAATCTGATTAATCTCCAAGTGACCTGCTTGATCTTCTAGCAAAATTCCCTCAATTCTAAACTGCTGAGGACCAAATGAGGCGCGCGCCTCCAACTTATCCCACCAATACCCTAAAAGACTGACATTTTCTCCCAACAAATCCCCTTCGAAAGCAAGCCCTCGATCTTGGAGAGCAAACTGGCCCGATAGCGAATAACCCGTGCCTAAGCGAAAGAGCTGGACAAACCGATGTAACGGCGCAGGCAAGAGGGCAAGGCTATTGATCAAATCACAACTGATCTTCCCTTTCCACGTCGACAAGGAGGTGGGATGAAGATCAATCACAAGGCCTCCTAGTTGTCCGCAAGCTGTGACCCCTACGGCATTCCTCTCCAATCTCAACCGATTTTCTGGGGCAATCCCGGGGTCTGTCCAGAGCTCTACAGCGCCTCCTTGTCCCAACTTGAATCCCACACCTCCTTGAGAACAGGCGAGACTCCCTTGCAGGGTTTGGGGATCAAAACGGAAAGGAGGAAGGCGTTGAAAGTACCAGCTTCTCTCCCCTTGTGTCAGATGAAGATGCTCAAAAGAATAGAGGTGGTCTTGCACGACTAAAGTGGCGTCTAATGCGACTAAGCCAAGCGCACATTGTTCAATATTCCACCGATTCCCCTCTCCATTGACCGTGACGTGAAGATCGCGATTGTCAAATTCAAGCTCCCATTTAACACCCTCTGTGCACTTCCCTTTGAGGTGGGCCCAAGGCGAACTCTCTTTGAAAAGGTCGAAGTGAAACTCCCGTTTTCCCAAGGGGAAGTGGTGAAAACAGAAGGCCCCATTGCGCAAAGCCAAGGAGGCTGCCCCAAGATTGAGATAACCACAGACATTCGATAAAAGGAGCTCACGTGTCGCATGACAATACCCCACATCAAGCGATGCATGGCTCAGCATCCCCCCTTTGACCTGCAAAAGGCCTTGTGAAATTTGCCCTTCGAGGTTGGCAAGAACCTGCCGATCGGGACCAAAGACCATCTCGAGCTCAAGTCCTGTTCTCACAGTTTTGAACTGCCCCTCGAATGGCCCCTCCCACAAGGGACGGTGGCAGATTTTTCGCAAAATCTGCTCAACGGAGGAAACTTTTCCCTCCACATGGGGAGCGGAGATCTCGAGATGGTTCCTCCCAAGTTCGGGGAAGCATGTTAAATTCAACTCACCATGAAATAAAGCCCCTTCACATTCCGTGGTCACCTGGGTGATCTCAAAATGATTATCAAGCATTTTCACTTGGCAACGAGTATTAAAAAACTTTAATCCCGTCGACCGCTCTTTGTAGATCCCTCCTTGAATGGGCAAGGTAAGGCGCCGATGGCCTGAGGCTAAATCGAGATGGTAAAAAGCTTTGCGCGTATAAGAAGCTCCTGGATGCAAATCGCCTGTTGTAGGGACATAGATTTCAAAGCAGTTGCCAAAGAGCCTCAAAGAGCGCCCTGCAAGCTCCATGTCGATCGATGAGCCATCGTAAGTAGCGACCAAATCGACAGCCCCATTAAGTTCGAGATTTTTTTTCGGCAGCAAAAAAGGGGCGAGATACTTATCTGCATCGAGGTTTTCCCCTTCTAATTTTGCTTCAGCTAACCAAAATGCATGGGGCACCACTGTCCCTAAAAGGGCGTGTGGATGCGGTTGTAAACCTGCCAAATCGAGCACAAGTTTTGCCCAAGGGCGCAGCTGCATCGGATGGGACAACGGATGCTGATTGGCATGAGAGAGGGGTTGGCTTCTCAGCCTGGCCGAAAAAGGGAGCCTAGCTGGATCGACCTCACAGAGCCCCTCAAGAACAAGGGTAGGCCCTTCTTGAGAAATGAAAGCATTTAACTTAAAATGATCGTCTCGAAACTTAGGAAGAACGGCTCCACTCCACTCCGCTGGGATCAAACTGGCCAATCCCTCTAACGATCCACTCAACTCCAAGGTGAGCTTCCCTTTGTGAAGCAACGGGTCTCGACGGACAGTGGTCTGCATCCCTGCATATTGGGCGCGCACTTGCCCCTTTTTCAGGTGCCCTTTTTTTAAGACAAGGTCCGCTTCCACCTCTTCCAAGGCAAAATTTTTCCCATAAATGACCTTCCCCCCTGCTACCATCAAAGAGCCTGTTAGACGGTGGAGCGGCACTCCTCTCCGCATATCGCTCTTTAAATCGCCGCGCGCCAAGGCGCAAGTGGCGGCCAACCCCTTAGAAGGATAGAGGAGCTGCAACTCCTCTGCTTCAAAGCGCTCGACGAAGAGTTGATGCGCACAGAGACGGATCGCAGCAGTGAGGTTTTGCGCCTTGAACTCTACAGAGGCGAGCTCAGGCATCCATAGCGCTCCAAGAGAGCGGAGCACCTCCACATGTTCACTGCCCAAATGGATCAACTCGATCGATGTCTCTCCACCAGAAATGGAGATTTGGGTCGAAGCCGAAGCGCCAAAGGGATGGCACCAGGTTAAATCCAACGCAAAATCACGGGGTGTACCAAGGGAGGCGCGTCCCACGGCCTCCAGAGCGCAAGTGACCTCTCCACAGCGCAGAGCCCCTCCAAGGGCAAGGGTCATCACATGATCATCAAAAGTGGCCCCTCCTGTCAGAGCCTCAACCCTCCACCGATCACAAGAGAGGAGGGCTGGCTCGAGCAAATGGATCGTCCCCACCGTCCCTACTTTCGCCAGACCGGGCTGCAAAAGGAGTTTCACTTGAGGCAAGTGAAGATGCACCTTTCGCTCAGATTCCAAGTGAAGATCGGTGACAAGGAGCTGCCCCTCTAAATAGGGAGAATCGCCTCGATCCAAGCAAACAGCGATTTTTCCACTCGCCTCTCCTTGAAGGACCTGCCCAACCCCCATTAACTTAGCTAAAATCGAGCCATCGAACTGCTCAAGTTCAAAAAGACAACGCTCAGAAGAAAGGGAGGAGGAGAAGTTCTCCCCATGTAAAAAACCTTCAAGTCGCTTCCCTTTGCCCCCTTTGAGGGTGCCTCCTAAGCCAGAGGCCTGACCCAGCTTCCCCTCCACCACCTCAATTTCCCAAGAAATGGGGAGACCTTTTCGCGATTTAAGCTTCTGAAGAGGGCGCTCGAGTTCAAGAGCGGGGTGGTCGAGCAACAGCCGAAAATGGAGAGGCCAACTGACTTCAAGCTCCAGATGTTGAACGGTCAATGGGGAGCAAGAGACCTCCTCCAAACGAAGGGTATGCCCTTCAAATAGACAAGTGCGATAACGCAACTTTTCCCCAAATAACTTCCCCATTTGCCGCTCGAGGGCAAATTTGACGATATGAAGAGTCACCCAATTAAAGCTCAGGGCTACACACCCACAAAGCACGAGAAAAAGGAGCAAAAAAAGGGGGAGAAAACGTCTCATAATTTGCTCTCCCACATGCCCCTCCTACGTCAAGACATGTGAAAATGGGCCTGGGTTAAAATATGTTGCGCAAGCGACTCTCCTCACATGCCGCGATGGAGGAGAGGGCATGTGAGTTGTTACTCACAACCTACACTGAACCCGACTTAAAGGGCTGTTTTTCTGAGATTTTTTGGTCCAATGTCAATGCGGCATTGGACGAATTTGGGAGAG
>JAFEGQ010000084.1 GCA_018239785.1 Verrucomicrobiota bacterium | reverse complement strand
TGAGAGAGGAGGTGAGAGCGGTGATGCGCGATGAGAGAGGTCAAAAAGTGGGCCAGATCTATCCCGGCATCAAAAAGTTCATTGGTTAATTCGAAGGGCGCTTGGAGATTCCCCTGCTCAATTGCTTGGTCAAGGCGGACAAAAAAAGAGGAGGGGGCAAGCCCTAAGACACTTGCGACTACCTCTTCAGTGATACAGGTGCCTTGAAACGCGAGCACTTGATCAAGAAGAGATTCCGCGTCTCGCATTCCCCCTTCAGCTGCTTGTGCAATGAGTTGTAAGGCGTTGTCGTCAATCTCTACGACGAGCTCTTTTGCCACAGCTTTTAGCTTGGTAGCGATGAGTTCAGGGGAGAGGCGGCGCAAGTGGAAGCGCTGACAGCGGCTGATAATAGTGGCAGGAATTTTGTGGGGTTCTGTCGTCGCAAATAAAAATAAAACTTTCTTTGGGGGCTCTTCGAGGGTTTTGAGGAGAGCATTAAACGCCTCCTTTGTCAACATATGCACTTCATCGAGGATGTAGATTTTATGCCCGCCTCTGGCGGCAGCATAGCTCGTGGTCTCGCTTAATTCCCGAATGTCATCAATGCCCCGATGAGTTGCGCCATCGACTTCAATCACGTCGAGCGAGATGCCGGCAGTGATTTCATGACAAGAGGGGCACTGATTGCAAGGTTCAGGGGAGGCATTTGGACAATTGACCGCTTTTGCTAAAAGACGGGCAAGAGTGGTTTTGCCAGTCCCTCTGGGGCCTGAAAAAAGGTAGGCATGGGCCACCCGATCTTGCTCTAAGGCATGGAGTAAGGTTGTGACGATGGCCTCTTGACCGAGCACCTGAGCAAACGTTTGAGGGCGGTACTTGCGAGCGATAGCTTGATAGTCCATGAGAGCAATTGTAGGGGATTTGTGTTTTCTGTCGTGCGTTAAAAATTATGCTGCATCCAAGGGAATGGGAGAATCTGTTAGGATGGGAGATATGACGCGTGAAGAGCGGGGAAGTTTAAGCACAACACAGGGCTTTTGGGAGACCAATATAGGGGTGCGCCTCCTGTTAGGGGTGGTGTTTACTTTTTTACTTTGGGCGTTTCTCCATTTTCAACAGGTTCGCCAAGAGGCCTTAGAACTGGGCTCGCTCGCGCCCCATTATCTGGTGGCCCAAGTTGATTTTTCTTTTGTCGATGATGAGGCGACGATCTTACTTCGTCAAGAGGCATTACAGAAGATTGGAAAAATCTTTTCCCTCGATAGCCAAGAGATTGCCTCTCGCCAGCGCAAATTTGAACAATTTTTAAGCGGGAATAACGGGTGGCGCGACCAAGTCAAAGATGCAAATTTTGAAGAAATGTATCGCTATGCCGACCTCTACACGTCTCAAATGGCTAATGAGCGCTTTACCGATCCTCGCACCCTCAAAAAAATCACAGCGCTTGGGATGAATACGACAGACTACACCGTCTTTACCCCTGTTGATGCCGCTTTGCCTGTGCAACTGCCTCCAGAATTTTGGCAACATGTGGCTGTGTTGGCGTTTTATGGATATCAAGTTCCCCCGACGGCTGGAGATTACATTGAAAAATGGTTTCAACAAGAGGAGTGGAGCTTAAACGAAGACCTTTCCGCCCTCGCCCTAGTGCGTGAAAAGACGCTGCGAGCGGTTCCTGCTGTCAGAACAAAAAAAGCTGCAGGGGACCGGATGATCGACAAGGGGGAAGAGGTCACGCCGCGGCATGTTGCGATGCTCCAGGCGATGAATAGCGAGCTGCAGCACAGAAAAGAGCTCTTCTCCACCTCCACTTTAGCTGGAAGCATTCTTTTGGCGATTGTGCTCGTTGTTATTGCAGCTGCTTTTTTGCGCAGCTATTGTAAAGAAGTGTATTTCTCCAACAAACGGCTTTTTCTCCTCGTGGCCATTTTGGTGGTCACCATGGCTCTGGCTCAAGTGATCGAGTACTTTCTCCTCCATAGCAGCCCTAACTTCTCTCGCTGGATCCGCTATCCTCTTTTTCTCCCTTTTGCGGCGATTTTGCTCTGCAGCTTGCTCAATGCGCGCATTGCTACTTATGCGACGGTGCTTTTAGGTCTTATCCTTCCGTTAGGGCTACCGTTCAATCATATTCAGTTTGTCGCTATCAACATTCTTGTGGCTCTCGTGGCGATTTT
Source organism: Verrucomicrobiota bacterium (assembly GCA_018239785.1). Classification (GTDB taxonomy): domain Bacteria; phylum Chlamydiota; class Chlamydiia; order Chlamydiales; family JAFEGQ01; genus JAFEGQ01. The sequence goes on along the minus strand of JAFEGQ010000084.1, from coordinate 4,033 downwards.
GAGCACGCGATCTTTGCGCAAGCGGAAAGAGATATTCACCATCTGCGGTAAAGCGTGGGCTTGCTCGATTTTGCTCCTTTCTGCGTTTAACCTTTATGGACACACTTTTTTAAGCTGGACGTTTCTTGGCGACCTGTTGACCACGTTGATCTTCCTGGGAGGCACAGGAGTGGTTGTGGTAGGTCTGCTCCCCCTTTTAGAGGGTTTTTTCCGCATGGTGACGGAGATCACTTTGATGGAATACATGGACCCCACCCATCCTCTTTTGCAGCGCCTCAGTATTGAGGCTCCTGGCACCTATCAACATGCCATTGTGGTGGGGAGTTTAGCGGAAGTGGCAGCCAACGGCATTGGAGCCAATGGTCTATTCTGCAAGGTGGCAACGCTTTATCACGATATCGGCAAGTTGACTAACCCCCAGTATTTTACCGAAAATCAGCAGGGAGGAGTCAATATCCATCAGCTCCTCACCCCCGCTGAATCGGCTCAAGTCATTTTGGCTCATGTGCCAGATGGGGTGGCTCTCGCTCGCAAACATGGATTGCCCGAGAGTTTTATCGACATTATCAAGGAACACCATGGAACGACGGTGGTCTACTATTTCTACCACGAGCAGCTCGAGCAAGTGGGGGGAGATCAAGACCTGGTCGATGAAGAGGCGTTTCGCTACAAAGGTCCTAAGCCGCGATCAAAAGAGTCTGGAATTATCATGATCGCCGATACCTTAGAGGCCGCTTCACGGGCCATGGATGAGCCCACAGAAGAGGGATTACGTTTGTTAGTTGAACAGCTTGTGAGAGAAAAACTCGATGCAGGGCAATTTGACAACTCTCTTTTAACTTTTGAAGATATGGAGGTCATCAAACGGTTGATGGTCACATCGCTCGTTAGCGCATCTCACACCCGGATCAAGTACCCCGAGAGGACACCTCCTGCTGGGCATGCTGATGATCCAGCATTGTCAGGAGCTATTTAAGATGACAGGTTTTGCTGAATTTAATCTCGATCCAAGAATTTTAGTCTCTTTAGAGAAAATGGGTTTTCAAGAACCCTCACCCATTCAAGCGGCGACCATGCCTCTGATTTTAAAAGGGCATGACATCATCGCTCTTGCGGAAACAGGCTCTGGTAAGACGGCTGCTTGTGCGATTCCCCTTTGTCACATGGTCAATGTGGAGAGCAAAAAAATTCAGGGGTTGATCATCGTCCCCACAAGGGAACTTTGCCTTCAATATGCGGTAGAGGCCCAAAAAATTGGGAAGGAGAAGGGGGTCAAAGCTTTTGCGATGTACGGAGGAGAGCCGATGGGTCTACAACTTGCTAAGATTAAAGCAGGGGTACAGCTGCTCGTTGCGACTCCTGGAAGGTTGATCGACTGCATCCACTCGCGTGCGATTGATCTATCTCATATCAAGACTCTTGTGTTGGATGAGGCGGATGAGATGCTGAGCATGGGATTTTTCGAGGATCTCGAATTTATTATCCAATGTCTGGTTCAGCCTCATGCGACCCTTCTTTTTTCGGCGACCATCCCTCCTCGGATTTCTCTTTTGGGACGCAAGTACATGAATCAACCTCACGAGGTGAAGTTAAGCTCCAACCAAAAGAGCCCTAAAAATCTAGACCACCAATTTGTCTATGTCAAAAATGTGCGTCTCCGCTCTACGGTTTTAAGCACATTGATCCAAGAACTTGCCCCTAAACAATCTCTTGTTTTTTGCGAATCAAGGCGCCAGGTGGAAGAGGTGACGCGAGATCTTAAACGGAGCAAACTCATGGGGGTCGATTTTCTCCATGGGGGGCTTGCGCAGAATCTGCGAAGTCAGCTCACAAGTAAATTTCGAGCGGGCAAAATTCGGACGTTGGTTGTGACAGACGTCGCAGCGCGTGGACTCGATTTTTCAGAGGTAACGCACGTCTTTATCTTTCAGCTTGGGAAAGATATCGATACCTATGTGCACCGCTCTGGACGTACGGGCCGCTCCGGAAGAGAAGGGCTCGCGATTTCTCTTGTGACCTCCTACGAGCTCTCTCTTTTACCGCCGATTCTCAAAAAAATCGGCAGAGAGATCAATTGGTTAGGAGAGGCGCCAGATGTGCCTTCGCATACCAATAGCAGTCCAAAATCTTCTGGTGCTCGAGGGGGAAAGAAGCGCCGACCTTCCCGGTTTTCCCCTCCACAAACATCGTAAATCTCTCTTGAGAGAGTTTGCCTGTTTTGAGCTTTTCGATCTCCTGCGCCGTGTTTTCCCAGCCACGCGCAGGGGGGCCCTCCTTTTCAAAGGAGGCGTAATAATAGGCGAGGACAAAAGCCTCTTCAAAAGCCTCTGAGATGTTTTCTTCAAAATTTTCTTCAAAAGATTTTTTCGCTTTTAAGAGAGTAGGGAGGGAAAAGCGGTTTTCCTGTCCTTTCTGAGCAAGACAAGAAAATTCTTGGAGGTGAGAGAGACGGTCGATTTTAGTCAGGACAGATTGATCGAAATGCTTGTTATTACCCCCATACAACTGATCGATCTTTGCCTGCGCAAGAGATTTGAGCTGCCCGTGAAGAGTATCGATCCCATGAGGCCCGATTTCTATGGCTCCTTTGATTTGCGTATCGAGGTATTTTCCTAGGTGCTCCCAAAGAGTTTTATAGCGCTCTTCCAATGTTTGCCTCTCTTGCCATCCCCGATACAAATTGAGTCTTGATTGAGCGCTAAAGGCAAAGATCCAAATGCAATGGGCAAAAAAAGGAAGCGCTCCCTTTTTCAGAAGTTGCCCTAAACTCCCTCGGACTAAAAACGTATGCGCTAGAGCAGTTCCCACAATCAGCGGCGAGGCGAGTTCTTGGATGGCAAGACCTGCAGCTGTTCCCCAAAGCCAAGGGGTCATTCCCTGTCCTCCTGTCCAAGCGGTCACTTTTTGGCCCCATTTGACCCCCCCTATATGGGATAATGTGGCGTAGAGTAAAATAGTTCCTAAGGGGATCAGGCGGAGTTTGAGGAGAAGATTCCATTTTAAAGCGGTCGCCTCCCAATCGCGGGCTCTTTTGAAAACAGCTTTTGATTCTTCATCGCTTAAAAAGAGGGAAGAGTGATCTTGAGATGCAGCATAATTGACCCACCCCTCTTTGGGGTTTTTGAGCAAGTAGGGGATGATTTTTGCCCCTACCTCTTGGCTTTGAGTTTGGAAAGTGGCGCTCCGTTGATCGATCCATAGCGCCTCTGACTCTCGGGGAGGGCGATAGGTGGTGAGAGTGTATAGCAATTCTGCTGGAGCTTGTGGGGAAAATTGTGACATAATTGACCACAGAAGGGTTTGAAGTTAAAAACGATATAACTTATTTCAGGTCGCTATCGTTTGTTTGAAAGATTGAAGCAGCGCCTTCAATCGATCATCGGCGTTTGCAAGTGTACCATGTCGCTCGACAACAGCGCCATAAACCTTAATTTTAGGTTCTGTCCCTGAAGGGCGTATGATGATGCGGCTATCATCTTCGAGCCAATAAATCAAAACATCTGCTGGAGGAAGGTGCTTCAAGCCCTTGAGATAATCTTCTTGCCGTTGGACGCCAATTCCCCCCACTTTTTTTAAGGGGGAATTCCGCAACTGGTTCATGATGCTATGGATCCGCTCTGCTCCCGTTTTTCCTTCGTAGACGATCGATGTGAGCCCTTCTCGATAGATGCCATGCTCCTTATAGAGTTCAAGGAGGCGGTCGATCAGAGTCTTCCCTTGGAGTTTTAATTCAAGCGCCAATTCGGCGATCACCCCGCTCATGCTTACAGCGTCTTTATCCCGGGCATGCGTCCCAGCAAGAAAACCGTAAGATTCTTCTCCTCCAAAGATAAACGTATAATCTCCAGAATGGGCCCACTCTTCCATGAGCGCTCCAATGTATTTAAATCCTGTGAGGACATTGAAACAGGTCACTACATACGATTTTGCAATGGCTGCAAAGAATTCTGTGGTGACAATTGTCTTAATACACGCTCCATTTTTAGGAAGAGGGTGAGAGGAGCAGAGGTGGTCAAGACAGAGGCAGGCCATC
>JAFEGQ010000083.1 GCA_018239785.1 Verrucomicrobiota bacterium | reverse complement strand
TTCGTTCCCGTTGAGGTCATAAAAGCGATCGACTTGGGAAAGGAGATGGCCTTGTGCATCGCGTTGCTCTTCGCGCAAGAGGCGCCCTTTTCCATCTTGATAGGAGAGGGTTTGCCGCTGGAGGGGGTCTGTTGTGGTGGTTAAGAGGACGGTTTGTCCTTCAAAAGGGACCTCTTTGTAGGAAATAGTAGTGATATGTCCAAAGGCGTCCACTTGTCGAATGGGGCGATTAAAGGCGTCATAATCTGTGGTTGTTGAGGAGAGGAGGGTCGATGTTTTGGCGACATTCCCTGCTAAATCATAGGTCGTTTCGGTGCGCTGGTAAACTTTGTTTGTTTCGTCTTCGAGCTGCTCGGCAGTCACTCTGTCAAGGAGGTCATATTCCCAGCGCTTGAGGAGATAATGGGCGTCATCAGCCCAAGAGAGCTCGGCAATTTTGCGACCGCTGCCGTCATAGCTGTACTCAGTGAGCTGATCCTCTTTGCGCATTTGTAGGAGCTGACCGAATGGGTTGTAAAAGTAATGGGTCGTGAAGCCGCGAGCATCGGTGGCTTTGATGAGTAAATCCCCGTCGTAAACTAATGTCTCCTCCGTCGCTACTTGTCCTAAGGAATTGAGCCGCTTTTGCGAGAGGACTCTTCCCTTGTAATCGCGAATATAGCGCGTGGCGGTCCCGTCTCTATGAATCTCCTCTTCCAGCTGCCCATCAACGGTGAAGTAGCGCTTTTCACAGGTGCCGTCGGGATATTTTTTAAAGCACCAATCGCTCCGGTCCGTATAGGAGATTTCGGTAACTCCTCCTTCGGGGTTGATTTCTTTGATGACTCTGTCGAGGCCATCATATTCTCGGACGATCACGGGAACTTGCCAGCCGTTGGGAGTGCGGATCGGCCCTTGCGCCTCTTCTAAAACTCTGCCGTGAGGATCTCTCTTCAAGGTGGTGGTGGCAAGAGATGTGATGAGGGCGACTTGCCGGCTCATTTTGTCGAGGCGATAGCTCTCTTCCTGAACTTCTCCTGTAACAAGATCGTGAAGGCTCTTTTTGACGAGCCGATTCATCTGGTCATATTCTAGGTGAGTTTCTTGGTTCGTTCCTAAAACGCGGGTGGTGATGGGATTGTTAAAGTCGTCGAAGGTGAACTCTGTTTTGCGCCCCAAAGGATCTGTTTGGGAGGTGATCCTCCCCCGCTCGTCGAATTCTGTGAAGAGGCTGTAGAGGAAGCTGTCATTGGCATCGAAATGGTCGGTTTGGATGACTTTGTTTCTAGAGTTGTAGTGAAAAACTGTGCGATTTAGCTGGCCAGAGGGGGTCCTTTGGATGACTTCGATGGGGATCCCATCTGCTCTGCGCTTTGTCTCTTCGATGAGGGAGAGGGGACCGCTACGGTGGATTTTAGAGATGAGTGCGGCGTTGTGGTCGTAGTCGAAGGAGGTTTCCTCCCGCAGCTCACCGTTTTCGTAGATTTGGCGCAAAACGAGGAGGTCGCTCTTAGGGCGATAGTGGTTGACAATGCGGACACTGCCCTTCTCTTCAGTCAGGGGAAGATTAAAGCCATCTTCAGAGTAGGTGTAGGCGGTGAAGGTGGTTTCGCTCCGGTCCCCCCATACTTCTTTAGGAGGGTCTTTCCTTCCAGTTAGCCTCCCTCTCAACCACCGACGGATGATGTTATGGCGCTGATCATAATAGAACTCTTCATGAAAAAGAAGGCCCGAACCTGCTCGGATTGTGTGAGACTTGAGGTGTCCTGCATCGTAATACCTGGAGACCAATCTCCTAGAATCTGAGACACTATCCACCTTCCCCTCTCTCAAGGAATAGGTCAACTGGGCCCCTTCTGCTGTTTCTACAAAAAATTTCCCATTGGTCTCATTTGTCCACTCATCAGGGCGTATCGAGTAGAGAGTTTCGAAAGCACCCTTTTCCCCTGAAGGGACAAAAATTTTATCCACTTTTCTGTAACCTAAAGGGGCGTACCTGTAGGTGGGACTGCCAGAGCCGTACGTCTTCTCCTCGAGGTATCTCTTCTTTGGCACAGCGGAATAACCGAGCTTTAAAAGGCAACGCCCTTGCAGGCTTTGCGCGTCGCACTCCAACCTATTTTTGCTGTTAGAGTAGTTAAAACCCTCCACAATCCCGTCTGCATGGGCAACAGAGCGAGGAAGTGTTTTGAATTTTTCTGGGTGCTTTGGATCAATCACACCGCGAGGAAGTATTTCGATGCGTTGCCCATCACTTGTGGTGATGATGTGCTCGGCCCCCAAGGGTTCAATCCGAATCCACCCAAAGGTCTGAGAGTTATCCCGATTGGCTGAGCGAATCTCCACAAGAGCATCATGAGAGTCATAGGTGTAAAAGATCCTATTCCCGTTGGGCCGAATGACCTCACGGAGCAAAAATGTCTCCTGCTTGGGCTCCCGATTCTCCCCTTTTCTCCAATTGTCGTAGCGAGACCAACGTTTACTGCCATGGGTATAAATGCGCACCTCTCCATTGCCCTTTTCCAGCGTAAAAGTATCGGCTACGTAACGGAGAGAGTGGTTGCCAGGATGAGTGCGCCCTCCAATCTCTCCGTAGAGGTGTTGAGAATGGGCTGATCGGGATGAGCTTGTAAAAGAAAATAACCCCGACGATGAAAGTCTTTATCTTTGTGCCCCTTACACAATACATATTCGGTGATCTCGCCAGAATCGCCAATGATCCGATAGCGGGTCTGCTTTTTGTGACGCTTAGAGCTAAAATCGAGATACTCTTTCCCAAACTGCCAAAATGAGGTGGTCGCTGCATTCTCCCAATGGGGAATTCTCTTGCACCCCTCCCCTGCAGGACCATCCGCACAAGTGATGAGCTGCCGGTAAAGAGTGATCGGCTCATGGCAATTCACAGTCACTTCTGCCGTCGAACCCACATAAGTACCCGTCGCCACATCGATACAACCAGCGATGAGCCCAAAGGGCTCATCGAAAACAGCTTGAGGAGGGATCGGACAGGCGTCTCGATTAGCTGCAAGAGAGATAAAGAGAAAACAAGCGAGACACAATTTTTTCATGTGCGACAATTTAAGATTACAATGGGAGAATGTCAGGGCGATTTCATGAAAAACATTTAACGCCTATCACCTGCAACAAATACTCCTCATCCCAGCCAGCCATTTGACGCTTGATCTCTATTCCGCATTTCG